>CATZIM010000094.1 GCA_958420075.1 uncultured Clostridia bacterium
CCAGTCTGGAAAGCTGGATGATATCCTGTACCATAGAAATCAATCTCTGTGCTTCTTCATAAATATTGTTTGCAAAGCGAGGTACATCTTCTGCTTTCACCATACCGTTTTTCATAATTTCCGCAAAACCAGAAATGCTGGTCAATGGTGTTTTCAATTCATGAGAAACATTTGCTGTAAATTCACGGCGCAGTTTTTCACGATCAGCCTTTTCTGTGTTATCAAACAGCAACAGTACTACACCTGCTACCAGACCATCTTCTGTGACAGGGTTTGCCAACAGCTGGTAACTTCTGCCATCACTTTCCATGGTCACTTCTTCGTGACTGCCTGCCAATGCAGCCGTAATGCAGCGTCTGAAACCTTCTGTACGGTTTAAAGCAAACACGTTTTCTTTTTCAGGCACATGGTCTACGCCAAGCAAACGACGTGCGCCTTTGTTACAGGAAAGAACTTCGCCTTTTGCATCCAGGACCAACAGCCCTTCCTGCATATTTTCCGTAATGGTTTCAAATTCACGCTGTCTGCGCTGACGATCCTGCATCTGTTTGTGGATAAGCTTATTCTGGACAGCAATACGACGCAGGAAAGGTGCCATTTCATCATAAATTTCTGCCTGTTCCGGATGTTCCAGATCCACATTTTCCAAAGGTTTCACAATGCTCTTTGATGTTTTGCTTGCCAGGAAACCTGCCAGAATCAACGCAATCACAAGCACCAAAGCCAACAGCTGTGTCATAGAAAGGAAAATGCTCAGTGCGCTCAAGCTTGTAACAGACAAACGCAAAATTGTTCCATCACTCAGTTTGATGGCATAGTTTTCCGTTTTTTCTGCCAATGTGGTGGAGTAACGTGTGCTCTCACCTCTGCCTGTGTTCAAAGCCTCAACGACTTCTTCACGTTCCCCATGATTTTCCATCTGGGAAACATCAGCATAAGAATCAAACAGAACTGTCCCGTCTGTATCAATCCATGTAATTCTCTGGCTTTGTTTCGGCAACTGTTCCAGATACGAAATGCCTTCCGTTTCCATGGCTTTTGCAATATAGACAGCGTCTGCATGCATCGCTTCTTTTGTCTGGTCACTGTTATAATCCCCTACAAAAGCAACCAGAATGAAAGTGGATGCGATCAAAATCAACAGCGATACATTGAATATCGCACGAAAAATTCTCTTTGTCATGGATTGCCTCCCATCTTATACCCAATACCTCGTATGGTTTCAATGTATGTACCGCAATCGCCTAATTTTTGCCGCAGTGTCCGAATGTGCACATCCACTGTTCGGTTTTCCCCATCGAAATCATATCCCCAGATCTGATTGAGAAGTTGATCTCTTGTTAAAACCATGCCCCTGTTTTCCAACAGATAACAAAGCATATCAAACTCTTTTTTTGTCAGTGTAACAGCTTCTCCTTTTACAAAAACCTCATGACGCTTCCGATTTACCGTCAGATCGCCAATGACGTATCTGCTTTCCTGAGCAGGACGCAGATCTTCTGTTCTGCGCAGCAGTGCTTTCACCCTTGCCAGCAATTCCATCATGCCAAAGGGTTTGGATACATAATCGTCTGCACCGCTTTCCAGCCCCATAACTTTATCATACTCACTGCCTTTTGCCGTCAGCATAATGACAGGAAGTTTTTTTGTATCTTCCCTTTGCCGCAGTTTCTGCAAAATCTGTATGCCATCTTCTTCCGGCAGCATAATATCCAGCAGTACCAAATCAGGCTTGCGTTTTTCCAACGCCTCCCAAAACAGGGAAGGTTTATCAAAGCCCTCTGCCTCTAATCCGGCTGTATTGAATGTATATGCCACCAGTTCCCGAATGCTGTTATCATCTTCTACCAGATAAATCATCTACAGCCTCACTCCTTACATCAGAGAATTTTCATTAATCATCAATTGAAACTTCAGTCCCAGTTTTTTTGCTGCTTTTCTGCACAGTGTCATACGTTCCAGAAAAATTTCAAAATAGTCCATAACGGAACTGTAATGGGTATCAACAGTCAATTTCAGTTTAATGAGCGTATGGGCTTCATTGATTTTCAAGACAGATTTTTCTACGGAATAGTTGACTCTGTCGTGGATATCAAAGGTTGATTTTTCCTGATTGCGCACGCGGGTTCTGCGTACGTCTGATTTATCTGCCAGAATCAGTGCTGCTGCAATGGCATTGACAGGAACACCATGACCTTCATCGTGGTTCCCGATTGCTGTTACCACCGTTGCAATATCCTCTGCTGGCATACCCAGTTTATCCAGAATACGAAATGCCATAACAGCACCGCTTTGAGAGTGGTCTACACGATTGACCACATTGCCGATGTCATGCATGAATCCGGCAATCCGTGCCAATTCCACTTCATGTTCTGAATAGCCCAGTGTTTCCAGAATATATTTTGCTGTTTCAGCCACTCTTGTCACATGGGCAAAGGAATGTTCCGTAAAGCCCAGTGCTGCCAGAGATTCATCTGCACACTGAATATAAGTGCGAATATCCGCATTGTTTTTGATATCCTCAAATGTAATCATATTTATTCACCATCCATTTCTCCATGGATGCCTGTGATGGAATATTCAACCCATTCTGCGATGTTGGTAGCATGGTCCGCAACTCTTTCCAGATATTTTGCAATCATCAGCAGGTCGATATAAACTTCGCCGTTTGTGCCGTCTGCGGCAATCTGCTCAATGATTTCTCCGCGGATTTTGGAAAACAGGTTATCCACAACATCATCATAAGCGATGACTTTGTGTGCCAGATCCAAATCAGCTTTTACGAAAGAATCTACACTCTGTGTAACCATTTTCACAGCTTCTTCAGACATGGAACGAATATGCAGAGAACTGGACATTTCCAGTCTTTTATCATGCATCTGTTCTGTCAGTTCCACAATATCTGCTGCCTGATCGCCGATTCTTTCCATATCGGAAATCATTTTCAAAGCAGAAGAAATGGTTCTCAAATCTCTTGCAACAGGCTGCTGCTGCAGCAGCAGACGCATACACAATGCTTCAATATCCCGTTCTTTTCGGTCAATTTCACCATCTTTTTCCAACACAACAGGCACCAGACTACGATCCCGATCAAAAAGGGATTTCAGTGCCAATGTAATGGCTTCCTCACACAAAGCCCCCATTGTAATCAGCTCCACATGCAGCTGTTCCAACTGTTCATCAAATCTTGTACGCATATCAACCAAACCTCCCCGTAATATAATCTTCTGTGCGTTTGTCCTTAGGCATGGAGAAGATCTGTTCGGTATCTCCATACTCAACGACTTCACCCAGCAGGAAAAACGCCGTTTTATCAGAAATACGGGCAGCCTGCTGCATATTATGTGTTACCATAATAATAGTGTACTCTTTTTTCAATTCCACTGCAAGTTCTTCAATACGGGAAGTGGAAATAGGGTCCAGAGCAGATGTAGGCTCGTCCATGAGCAGAACTTCCGGCTGAACAGCCAAAGCTCTTGCGATGCAAAGACGCTGCTGCTGACCACCACTCATGCCCAGTGCATTTTTCTTCAGACGATCTTTTACTTCGTCCCAAATCGCTGCATCACGCAGTGCCTTTTCTACAATTTCATCCAGTTTCACTTTAGAACGAATGCCATGTGTTCTAGGGCCGTAGGCAACATTATCATAAATACTCATAGGGAACGGATTGGGTTTCTGGAAAACCATACCTACCCGTTTACGCAGGTGGTTCAGATCCATGTTACCATAAATATCTTCCCCATCCAGCAGGACTTTCCCTGTGATGCGGCAGCCTTCTACCAAGTCATTCATTCTGTTCAGGGATTTCAGCAATGTAGATTTACCACAGCCGGAAGGTCCGATAAATGCTGTGATATCCCCTTCTGTAATATTCAAATTGATGTTTTTCAAGGCTTTGAAATCGCCATAAAACAAATCCAGATTGGAAATTTCAAATTTATTCATACTCAATCTTTCACTCCTACCTTTTTCGCAATCAATCCAGACAATGCATTGATACCGATAACAACTACCAGCAGTACGACCGCTGTTGCATACGCCTGATCCATGTACAGACCTTCATTCAGCAGTGCGTACATATGAACTGCCAGTGTACGGCCGGAGGACATGAGACCATCCGCAACCTTTGTGGCTGTACCTGCGGGATACAGCAGTGCAGCTGTTTCACCGACGATTCTGCCGACTGCCAGGATGACACCTGCCAGAATCCCAGGAATCGCAGAAGGAAGTACAATACGGAATACGGTACGCAGCTTGCCTGCACCCAGACCGAAACTGCCTTCACGATACAAGTCAGGCACCGCAATGAGGGCTTCTTCTGTTGTACGCATAATCAAAGGCAAAATCATGATTGCCAGTGTCAGCGCACCACCCAGAATGGTATAGCTCCATTCCAGGAAGATATTAAAGAACAGATAACCAAACAAACCATATACAATGGAAGGAATACCTGACAGTGTTTCTGTTGTAATACGCACAATGGAAACTAGCTTATTCCCACGTTTTGCATATTCTACCAGGTAAATGGCGGAGCAAATACCTACTGGCAGTGCAAACAGCAAAGATAATGCTGTAATAATCAGTGTATTGATGATTGCCGGCATCATAGAAACGTTCTCAGTTGTATATTCCCATTCAAAAAGTTCAGGACTCAGATTGGGAATCCCTTTAATCAGAATATAAGCAATCAGTGCAATCAATACGGTTAATGTAATCACCGCTGAAATCACAACCAGTAAAAACAGGATTGCGGAAAGCGGATGTTTGCGATAGCTTTTCAGTCTCTGTAAAGCTGATTCTTTATTTATTGCTTCCATCAATGATTCCTCCTTTTCAATGCGGAGAAGGACAAGTTAATAATCAAAATGAATACGAACAGGACTACGCCGGTACCCAACAGTGCCTCTCGATGCAGGTCTGTTGCGTAACCCATTTCCATTACGATATTTGCTGTCAATGTACGTACGCCGCTGAAGATGCTCTTTGGCATTACCGTGTTGTTGCTGGCAACCATGATAACCGCCATGGTTTCCCCAATGGCACGGCCAACACCCAAGATAACACCTGCCAAAATCCCCTGTTTTGCCGCAGGCATAACTGCGAAGAATACGCTTCTTTCATGGGTTGCACCCAGTGCCAGAGAGCCTTCGTAGTAGGAATTAGGCACCGCGCGAATGGCGGATTCAGAAACGCCGATAACCGTGGGCAGGATCATAATACCCAGCAAAATGGAGGCAGTCAAGATACCTTTACCATTTGTACCTGTCAAGTCCTGCATGATAGGTACGATTACAACCAGACCAAAGAAACCATATACAATGGAAGGAATCCCCGCAAGCAGAGAAACCGCTGGCTTTACAATTTTATATAATTTATCAGGACAGAATCTTGCAAGAAAAATAGCACACAGAATCCCCATAGGAACACCGATGATAACCGCTCCGGCTGTAACATAAATACTGCCGATGATCATGGGGAAAATTCCATAGATGTTATTGGAGGGTTTCCATGTTTGACCAAACAGGAACTCCGTTATACCGATTTTATGAATTGCAGGCACACCATTGGCAAACAGGAAGATACAGATCAGTGCGACTGCCAGAATGGACATGCACGCTGCCAACAGGAAAACAACTTTCATTACGCCTTCTTTCATTGGTATTTCTCCTCTCCTTTCCTCTTTTCAAAAGTTATGCCGAAAGGATTCTCTTTCGGCATAACACATTCCTTCTCTTTTCACTTTTTCTTTTGTTGATTAAGCAACTTCAGACCAATCTGTTGTTGCACCTGTGAAGATTGCTTTTACTGTATCGCTTGTCATATCGCTTACTGTGTTTTCCTGGTTTACGATCACTGCAATACCATCCATTGCGATAACTGTGGGCTGCAAACCATTTGCCAGTTCGCTGTCTTTCAGTTCTCTAGAAGCCATACCGATATCACATGTACCTTCTGCTACGGAAGTCATACCTGTTGTGGAGTCGTTCTGCTGTACTTCGATTGTTACATCGGGGTTCAGAGCAATGTATGCTTCTTTCAGTTTTTCCATAACGGGTGTGATGGAAGAAGAACCTACAACAACGATTTTGCCGCTCATGCCGGATGCTGTGTAAGCGCCTGCGCTGCCCTGGCTGATGCAATCGTTTTCTTCAACAACTGCCTGACCTTCGTCACTCATGATGAATGTGATAAAGTCGCTTGCTACTTCAGAAACATCTGCTTTTGTTGCGATGTTGAAAGGACGAGCTACTTTGTAAGTACCGTTTTTGATGTTTTCTGCTGTTGCTTCAGCGCCATCAATTTTCAGTGCTTTTACGCTGTCATCCAAAGAACCCAGGGAGATGTAACCGATTGCATTGGGGTTGCCTGCTACGGTTGTCATCATAACAGCTGTGCTGTTTGTGATTTCCGCCATTTCTGTTGTCATATCAACTTTTTCGCCTGCATCATTTTTTTCTTCGATGCCGAAAAGTTCAATAAAAGCACCTCTTGTACCGGAACCATCTTCTCTGGAAACTACGGAAATGGCACCGCTTGTTGCAGCTGCATCGCCGCCTTCTGCTGGTTCTTCACTACCACCGCCGCAGCCTGTCAGTGCTGCCACAGACATCATCATTGCCAAACCAAGTGCTAAAAATTTCTTCATAATATTTTTCTCTCCTTTTGTTTCTTCTTTCCTTGTTTGCAAATTCATAATACAGTTCTTACGTTAAATCAAATATCTTGTTTATGTTAAATCTATGTTAAATGCCAAGTTTTATTCCTGTGAAAAAGTTGACTTTGTTACCACGATATGGTAGCATAAAGCAGCAAATTCAG
>CATZIM010000095.1 GCA_958420075.1 uncultured Clostridia bacterium
CATGGATTTAGCGGGCAGCTGCAGTGTGCCATCAACCGGATCTACGCGCTGGATAAACCGAAGAAATTGAGAAAAGCCGCATTGTTCCTGTCTTCTGGAAGTGACAGCGTATACGACGGTGCCATTTATGCTTATGAAAATTCTTTTATCCAGTATTTGGGACTGGAAAACATGGGGATTTTTAAAGCCTATGACCTGCAGAATCAGTCTGAAGCCCTGCGGAAAGAACTTTTTGCTTTTGGCAGCTCTTTGGAAAATATGCCTTTGTCATTGGAAGAATTTCTGGCAGTTATGGACAGCGGCAAAGAAGTCGTGGCTGGTTCCGACGTGCATCAGTGCATGCATGTGCTGGCGCAGGAAGCCTTGAAGATCACAGCAAAGCTCAACAATGCTTACCATACGCCGGAAGAAATCACAGAATTGTTCTGTAAATTGACAGGAAAAACCGTTGGGGAGAATTTTGCAGTCTTTCCGCCTTTCTATACAGACTGCGGGAAGAATCTGACCATTGGGAAAAACGTATTTTTCAATAGCGGATGCAGAATGCAGGATCAGGGCGGCATTACCATCGGCGACGGTACCCTGCTGGGACATAACGTGGTTCTGGCAACACTGAACCATGACAAAAATCCGGAAAAAAGAGGAAATATGCACCCCGCGGCTATCCATATTGGAAAAAATGTGTGGATTGGCGCTAACGCAACCGTTCTGCCGGGTGTGACCATTGGTGATGGTGCCATTGTGGCGGCAGGTGCGGTGGTTTCCAAAGATGTAGCGGCAAATACCATTGTAGGTGGCGTGCCTGCAAGAGTTATGGGAAATGTAGAGAAATAAGGAGGAATAGAAGATGTTAGGAAATTTTCGTTATAGCAACCCTACAAAGCTGTATTTTGGGGAAGATGCTTTGCAGAATCTGGAAGGGGAATTACAGAAATACGGCGATACTGTACAGCTGATTTACGGCGGCGGTTCCATCAAAAAAAGCGGACTGTATGACCAGATTATCGAAATCCTCATCGCATGTGGGAAAACCATTGTGGAAGACGGCGGCGTCATGCCCAATCCTACAATCGAAAAAGTATACGACGGTTGTCAAAAAGCAAAAGAAAACGACGTTGACCTGCTTCTGGCTGTAGGCGGCGGTTCTGTCTGCGACTATGCCAAAGCCGTTTCTGTTTCCACATGGTGCGAAGAAGACCCTTGGGATAAGTATTATCTGCGTATGGAAGATGTGGATAACCGCATCATTCCTGTGGGCTGTGTGCTGACAATGGTGGGAACCGGTTCCGAAATGAACGGCGGCTCTGTTATCACCAACCATGAACAGAAATTGAAGATTGGTCATGTTTTTGGAGATAATGTATTTCCCAAGTTTGCTATCCTGAATCCGAAACTGACTTACACACTGCCCAAATGGCAGATGGTATCCGGCATTTACGATATCATGAACCATATCACAGAACAGTATTTCTCCGGCGATGATGACAATACCACCGATTATATCGCCGAAGGTCTGATGCGTTCTTTGATTCACAGCAGCCGTATTGCTGTCAAAGACCCCGAAAACTACGAAGCCCGCAGCAATATCATGTGGACAGCAACATGGGCGCTGAATACACTGTTGGATATGGGCAAAACCACCGACTGGATGGTGCATATGATTGGGCAGTCCATTGGCGCTTATACAGATGCCACCCATGGTATGACATTGTCCGCTGTTTCCATCCCTTATTATCGTGCTATCTGCCCTTATGGTCTGCAGAAATTCAAGCGTTTTGCCATGAATGTATGGGATGTGAATCCAGCAGGCAAAACCGATGAAGAAATTGCTGATGAAGGTCTGAAAGCTATGGAAAGCTGGATGCGTGAACTGGGTCTGGTCATGAACATCCGTGAACTGGGTGTTACAGAAGACATGCTGCCCGGTATCGTCAAAGGCACTTTCATTCTGGATGGCGGCTATAAAGTGCTGACAGAAGATGAAATCATGGAAATTCTGAAAGAAAGCATGTAAATTATTTCAATATAAATAACAAAAACCCCTTTGCCAAAAATTTGGAAAGGGGTTTTTCTGTTGGATAAAAAATTATATTAAAGCTGAACGGTTGTCCAGTCCTCGCAGTTCCAGACTTCTGTTACCACATCCTGATAAAATTCCGGTTCGTGGCAGATCAACAGGATACTGCCTTTGTATGCTTTCAGGGCACGTTTCAGTTCCTCTTTTGCGTCCACGTCCAAGTGGTTGGTAGGTTCATCCAGCAGCAATACGTTTGTTTCGTTGTTAATGAGTTTGCACAGACGGACTTTTGCCTGCTCGCCCCCGCTGAGGACTTTTACCATGCTTTCAATGTGCTTGGTGGTCAAGCCGCATTTTGCCAGTGCGGAACGTACTTCATACTGGGTGTAGGAGGGGAATTCCTTCCAGATTTCGTCGATGCAGGTCACATTATCGGTGTATTTCTTTTCCTGCTCAAAGTAGCCGGGATAGAGATAATCCCCCAGTGTGGTTTTGCCGCTGATGGGCGGGATTTCCCCAATACCGTTGGCACCCACCAGCGCGATTTTCTGTCCCCGTTCCATAGAAAGGGTCAGAGGACGGGAAAGGGGCTTATCATAGCCAATGACAAGGTCTTCTGTCTGGAAGATATATCTGCCGGAAGCACGAGCTTCTTTGAAATTGAATTCCGGCTTGGGTTTTTCCTTTGCCAGTTCGATGACATCCATTTTATCCAGTTTTTTCTGACGGCTCATTGCCATGTTTCTGGTGGCAACACGGGCTTTGTTTCTTGCTACAAAGTCTTTCAGGTCTTCGATTTCCTGCTGCTGTTTCCGGTAAGCCGCTTCCAGCTGGGCTTTTTTCATTTCGTAGACTTCCTGGAATTTTTCGTAGTTGCCTACATAACGGTTCAGTTCCGCGTTTTCCACATGGTAAATGAGGTTTACCACGCTGTTGAGGAAAGGAATGTCGTGGGAAATGAGGATAAAGGCGTTTTCGTAGTCGATGAGATACCGTTTCAGCCATTCGATGTGGTTTTCATCCAGATAGTTGGTCGGTTCGTCCAGCAGGAGGATGTCCGGTTTTTCCAACAACAGTTTGCCCATGAGGACTTTGGTGCGCTGACCGCCGGAAAGCTCTGTGACGTCTTTATCCAGACCGATGTCTGTCAGACCCAATGCACGACCGATTTCTTCCACTTTGGAATCAATGATATAGAAGTCGTGATGTTCCAGCAGTTCCTGAATGCTGCCTGTTTCTTCCATCAGGAAATTCATCCGTTCTTCGTCGGCTTCTGCCATTTCCGCATAATAGCCGTTCATCTGGGCTTCCAGATCGAAGAGGAAGGCAAAGGCGGACTGGAGCACATCCCGAATGGTCTGACCTTTTTCCAATACGGCGTGCTGATCCAGATAGCCTACGCGGACGTTCTTGGACCATTCGATCTTCCCTTCGTCGGGCATAAGTTTGCCGGTGATGATATTCATAAATGTGGATTTTCCTTCGCCGTTGGCGCCTACAAAGCCAACATGTTCCCCTTTGAGCAGGCGGAAAGAAACGTCTGTGAAAATGGCTCTGTCGCCGAAGCCGTGGCTCAGTTTTTCTACATTCAAAATGCTCATGAAAGTTCTCCTTTTTCGATAATCTGTTCTAATACAATGGCTGCGCCAAAATCATCACAGCTTTTGGTGACGAAATCAGCGACTTTTTTGATATGGTCTTCGCCGTTTTCCATGGCAACGCCGGTGCCGGCAAATTCCAGCATGGGCAGGTCGTTATCCCTGTCCCCAAGGGCAAGGACGTTTTCACGAGGGATGTCCAGAATGCCGCAAAGGTGGGAGAGGGCATGGGCCTTTGTTGCCATGAGGCTGGTGACTTCTATGTTCTTTTCGGAGGAAGCTGTGACGGAAGCCAGCCCCGTTTCCTTTAATGTCTGCCAGATATGGTCTTTCAGCTCCATATCGCTGAAAACAAGATTGATGTTTTCCAGAATATCCTTCTGTTTTTCCAGTTCGCCCCAGAAGTCAGATAGGGGAATTCTGGTGGCACGGGTATATTTCATATGGGTATCCGTCAGGTGATAACGGGAAAGGTTGTCGTATGCGTCCTGAGAAATATACGCCTTCCCGTCAATGAAAAACTCCGTCAGTATGGGAAGTCCCTTTACAGTTTTTACGGTCTTTTCAACGGCTTCCGCAGAGAGAAGGCTCTGGAAAAGATTCTGTTTTTGTTCCGCGTCATAAACTGCCGCGCCGTTGCTGGTGATGACATACTTCAGAAAGGGCAGTTCTTTGACGCATGTGGGCAGTGCGGCAAAAGGTCTGCCGGTGGAGGGCACAAAAAAAATGCCCATTTCATGAATGGAAGTCAGCGCCTTTTGCAGACGTGGTGTGATTTCTTTTTGGCTTGTCAGTAATGTGCCGTCCAGATCGGAGGCAATGAGTTTGATCTTATTCATAAAAAACGCCTCTATCCTTTAAACAATATAGATTCCATATGTCATATCTTTTTATTTTAGCAAAGAATGAAGGGGGAAACAATAGGCGAAAGCCTTGTTTTTGCTGGGATACTGTTTTTTTCTGTACGTCAAGGAAAACATAGGGAAATTTGATTCTTTGTCTTGAACATTTCGGCAAATTATGATACGATGATTGCAAAGTGAATCATGTGTAACGAAATTCTATTGGGGTGATGTCATAAAATAACTCCAATACTGGCTTCTAAAAAGCATTCGGGACGGGAAACCTGGTTATTGGAACCAGGCTTTTTTTGTTTATGGGCATGATTCCAAAAAGGTAAAGATGGTGTAAGCAGCAGAAAGGAGACAAACATGGAAAGAACAGTGGCAACTTTGAAGGAAAGAATTCGTGCCGGCAGCGCAAAAATCCCCGCAGAAAAGGTGATTCGCGGCGGTATGCTGGTAAACGTTATGTCCAGCGAAATTTATCCCGCGGATATTGCCGTTTATAAAGATATGATCGCGGCAGTGGGCGATGTGGAACCTTATGTAGGTCCTGATACAGAAATCATCGACGCAACAGGCAAATATTTGGTACCCGGTCTGATTGATGGTCATATCCACAGCGAATGCAGCAAACTGAGCATCACAAGCTATGCAAAAGCAGTTGTGCCTCACGGTACCACCAGCATGATTTCCGGTCTGGACGAATACATTTCCGTATCCAATCTGGAAGGTCTGCAGGAAATTTTCGCAGAAATCAAACAGAGTCCTTTGAAAGTGTTCTGGGGCGCTCCTTATAAAACACCTTACACAGTTCCTCAGTCTACCGTATCTTTCAACTTCAACAAAGATGTTCACGAAATGGTACAGAAATGGCCTGAATGCTACGGCGTATGGGAAACAGTAACAGAATTCGTACAGGAAGAAGACGAAGACACACTGGGCGCTATTGCAGAAGCATACAAAAACAATCTGCCCGTATTTGGCTGCGCGCCTATGGCAAGAGGTACAAAACTGAACGGCTACCTGTGCAGCGGCGTGCGTCTGGATCACGAAAGCTATGACCACGAAGAAGTGGTGGAAAAAATGCGGAAAGGTATGCACATGCTCATCCGTGAATCCTGTGTAACACACTTCCTGGCAGAAAACATCCGTGCGGTGACAGAAGTGAACCCTGCTTTCGCACGCCGTGTAAGCTTCTGCACAGACGACGTAACAGCAACAGATATCCTGAGCAAAGGTCATCTGGATCATGTGGTACGTCTGGCAATCCAGGCTGGCGTTGACCCCATGACAGCAATCCAGATGGCTACCATCAACAGCGCGGAAGCATACCGCATCGATCATCTGGTAGGTTCCATCTGCCCCGGCAGAATCGCGGATATCCTGTTCGTGGATAATCTGGAAGAATTTACCGTTGCAAAAGTTATGACAAACGGTCAGATGGTAGCGGAAAACCATCACATTTCCTATGAACTGAAAGCGCCTGCAAGAAGCCCCATCTTCAAAGGTCAGCTCAAATGCAAAATGACAACAAAAGAAGATTTCGAATACAAAGTGCCCATCCAGAACGGCAAAGCAAAAGTGCTGTCCATGGATGTGAAAGGTCCCTTCGTTCGTAAGAGAAGAGACGTGGAACTGAAAGTTGTAAACGGCGTCATCCAGCCTGATACAGAACAGGATGCCATCATGGTTTCCGTTCTGGAAAGATTCGGCAAAAACGGCAACAAATCTCTGGCGTTCTGCTCCGGCTGGAAACTGAAAAACGGCGCTATGGCTTCTACCTGTGCACCTGACGACAACAACCTGGTTGTTATGGGTTCCAGCGCAGAAGATATGTCCATCGCAGTCAACCATCTGATTGAACAGGGCGGCGGTCAGGTTGTTGTAGAAAACGGCAAAGTTATCGAATTCCTGCCTCTGCCTGTAGGCGGTATCGTCAGCGACGAAGAACCTGAAGTGATTGCAGAACTGGAAAAGAAAATTGACGAAGCGGCAAGAAGAATCGGCTCCGATCTGCCCAACCCTATGATGTATATGTTCTTCCTGCCCATCACAGCAATCCCTGACTACGCTCTGACAGACGTTGGTCCTGTGGATTACTGCGCATTGACCACCTATGATCCCGTTTTGGAACTGGTAGAAGAATGAGAGAAGGGGTTGCCATGAAGAAAGAAGAACTGAGAAAACTGATCCTCACAGCAAAAGGCGCTGTGGAAGCGGATGTTGTTATCAAGAACTGTAAAGTGGTAAACGTATTTACTGGTGAAATCCAGGAAGGTGATATTGCCATTTCCGGCGATCAGATCGCAGGCGTTGGGCAGTATCAGGGGAAAGTGGAAGTGGATGCCGGCGGCAGATAT
>CATZIM010000096.1 GCA_958420075.1 uncultured Clostridia bacterium
CAGCCGGATGACAACAGACGGCATTCAGGACATCTATGTACTGACCATCGACCTGACAGAAAGTACACTGGAACTGAAAGAAGTGGAAAGCAAAACAGAATACGGTCTGAAAGAAACCGTACAGAAAATGCTCACAGACAACGGCGCCATTGCCGGTGTAAACAGTGACTTCTTTGGTATGGCAGGCAGCTATTCCGCAGGTTTCGGCCCTGTTGTGCGGGATGGGGAACTGATTTCTGCCGGAACCAGCATCAATAAAGACAAAAACCAGTATGGTACTTATGTGAAGGATAAAAACGGCGATTCCATTTTCACTTACTTCAAAACAACAGCGAAATTTTCCAATTCCGCAAAGACCATTGATCTGGCGTCTATCAACAAAGTTACCAGCATGGTATTCCCCATTTACTTTGACAGACAGGCGGCTACAAGCACTGCGGATCTGGACAAGCGTTTTGACAATCTGGTGAAATTTGTGGTACAGAACAACACCATTACATATATTTCCCAGAAAGGGGAAACGGTCAATGTGCCTGAAAATGGCTACCTCATCGTTATGAGCGGCGATTACTATACAAACGCTGCTTCTGTATTCAAAGTAGGTGACCCTGTCACATTGCAGGTAAGCTCTACCATCGACTTTGACCAGATTGACACAGCCTTTGGCGGCGGCGGTCTGCTGCTTTTGAACGGCCAGGAAGCGCCTGCAACAGATATTGTGGCAGCAGGCAGACAGCCCAGAACAGCTTTTGGTGTTTCTCAGGACGGTACAAAAGCCATTATGATGGTTGTAGACGGTCGTGGGGACAGCATTGGCGCAACCCATTCTGAAATGGCAGCCCTTATGAAAGAATATGGCGCTTATGAAGCGCTGCATCTGGACGGCGGCGGTTCTTCCACTATGGTGGTAAAAACCATTGACGATGCGGCACCACAGCTTCAGAACACACCTTCTGATGGGGCACAGAGAAAAGTCATTGCTTCCGTAGGCGTATTCCAGACAGCGCCCAAAGGCGAAATCAAAGAAATCGGTATCTCAACTGTAAACGAACATACCCAGCCCGGCAAAACAACAGAATTTACTGTTTATGGTCTGGATGAATACAAAAACCGTATCTACATTGCACCGGAAGATGTGAAATTTGATGTGGTGGGTATGGAAGGTACATGGAATGGTTTTGAATTCCTGCCTTCCGGCACAGGCGCTTATTCTGTTGTGGCAACTTATGGCGATAACATGACAGCAGTGGCAAACGCTACCTGCTATCCCACAGCCAGACTGAAAGCCACATACCCTGATGTAAGCATCAAAAACGTAGGCGGCACCACAAAGATCTATGTGAGCGCTTATGACACAGAAGGCTTCGGCAGAGCTGTCACAAATGACGTAACTTACACTGTGGCAAATCCTGCCATCGGCACTATGAATGGCAATACCTTCACTGCAAAGGCAAAAGGTTCCACTTATGTAAAATGCAGTTGGGCAGGTCAGGACACTTATGTGACTGTTACCGTTGGCGGTGCGGCAAAAACAACAGCGCCTGCAAGCACATCTGCGGCAGATCCTTTGCAGCAGACAGTGACAAAACAGAACGACGGCGCTTTCTACCTGAACATTACCGGTGAACTGAAATACACCGGTACAGGCAAGGTAGACGCAAACACATATAACGCACAGAGAAGCCGTGTACGGGCGGCGGCAGACAGCGGCGCAGATGTGACCGTTTACGGCGGCTCTTGTGACATCACAACACCGACTGTACAGGATAGCCTGACATGGAACGGCAGCTACCGCTTCATGAACAGAGACGGCGCTTCTGTGGTACTGCTGGCAGCAAGTCAGGGTATCCGCAAAACAGATCCTTCTCAGTACGGACGTTTCACACAGGATATTGCGGCGGCAGGCAATGATACCATCATTTTTGTCACAGACAAAACACCTTCTGATTATCCTTCCGCGGCAGAAGGTGATTACTTCCGCGCTATCCTGAACAAGTATGTACAGGAAGGAAAGACAGTCTTTGTGGTATCTTGCAGCGGCAATGCTTACTGGGCTTCCACAAAGGACGGCGTTCGTTACATCAATCTGCCTGATCTGTGGAGAGCAGACGGCACAGCAAATAAAAATGTATATATGCTGAAATTCCGTATTGCCGATGATGGTGTGACATATCAGCCTGTGAAAGTTTGAAAATCATGAAAAACAGTGGGAAAATAGAAGAAGTTTCTTAAATTTCCCCCATGTTTCTTGTAAAATCAGTAAGAATACGGTAGTATAAGGTGGGTAGATATTCTCTATCCACCTTTCCTTGTGTTTCGGGGAAAGAAAAAGAGAAAACAAAGAAACTTCAGGAGAAACAAAATGACAACTCAGAAAAAAAACAGCGCCGTGAAAGCGGTCAGCTTTATGATGCTTATTACTCTGGTGGGAAAAGTGCTGGGGTTGGTGCGAGACCAGCTTTTGGCGGCTAATTACGGCAACGGCATGGCGGCAGAGGCATTTACTACAGCCAGTCTGATGCCGCGAACCTTTTTTGACGCGGTATTCGCTTCGGCAATATCCGCCAGCTTCATTCCTATATTCAATGAATATCTGAAGAAAAAAGGGAAGAAAGAGGCATTTGCCCTTTCTAACCGTTTCATTACCCTCATGGGGCTGGTGACACTGCTTATGACAGTGGTGTGTGAAATCTTTTCGGAACAGTTTGTATGGCTCTTTGCCGCAGGTTATGACAACGAAACGGCGGCACTGGCGGCACAGCTGTCCCATGTGATGTTCCCGACCATTTTCTTTACAGGCATTGCCTTTTCTTTTGTAGGGATTTTGCAGTCCTTGGATGAATTTAATGTTCCGGCGGCTTTGAGCGTAGCTTCTAACGCCGTTATCATCCTGTATTATATTTTCTGGAATGACCGCTTCGGCGTATATGGTCTGGCGGTGGCCTTCCTCATCGGTTGGGCAATGCAGGCTATCATCCAGATTCCTTCCATGATGAAAAAAGGGTATTTCTACCGCCCGGATTTTCGTTTCCGGGATGAAGGCATACGGAAGATTCTGATTCTGATGCTGCCTGTTATGGTGGGGACATGGATTCAGCCCATCAACCTGATTATCAACAACCAGTTTGCTTCCCATCTGGATATGGGGGTAACCACATTACAGTATGCAAACAACTTATATACCATCATCGTTGGGGTATTCGTTCTTGCCATTGCCAATCTGATCTTCCCCAAACTTTCCCGTATGGCCGATGATGCAGAAGGGGACGGATTTGGACAGACCGTACGAGTAACCCTGCGGTCTATGATGTTTTTCCTGATTCCTATGATGGTTGGGCTCATGGTATTGAGCAAACCCTTGGTAAAACTCATTTACGAAAGAGGCAGTTTTGACGCCTTGGGAACAGAAATGACAGGAACAGCCCTGTGCTTCTTTGCTGTAGGTATGATTGGCTACGGTGTGCAAACCATTTTGAGCCGTGTGTTCTACGCAAAACAGGAGGGGAAAATGCCTCTGGTGGCTGGTATCATTTCCATCGGTGTCAATGCCGCTTTGTGCTGGCTGCTCATGAAGCCCATGGGGCTGGGCGGTCTGGCGTTGGCTTCCGCTGTTTCTTCCACAGTGGCAGCGCTGATTCTGTTTGTGCCGACAGTAAAACAGTATCCGGGCATTCTGGATAAAAAACTGGCGGCAGATTTGTGTAAAATGGCAGTATCCGCTTTGGTGATGCTGTTCTGTGTATATCTGCCTTATCGGTTTCTGGCAGCAAGAATGGGCGACGGGCTCATTCCACGGGTGATACTGGTGGGTGTTCCTACCTGCATCGGTATCGCGGTATATATGGTGCTGACTTATGTGCTGCGGGTAGATGAAAGCCGTTTTGCATTCTCTCTGGTGGGAAAATTCCTCCACCGGGGCGGCGGCAATCCTCCCACAGGGGGCACACCGGAAAAGAAACCCGAAGAAAATACCCAACAACAGAAAGGACGGGAGGGTATGACGGACAAAATCTCTCTTTATATCGAGGACAGCTTCTTCTTCCGCCTGATTCATGGTCTGGTGATCTGGTTCTGGGGCATCTGGTCTCAGAGTTTGAGTTACCGGGCTTACCGCAGACTGGGACAGGCTGTGGGCAGAGCTTTCCGGGAAAGCGGTATCTTTACATTCCTGCGTCATAACTGGGACTATTGGATTCGTTCCGCAAGGGGACGGCTGCCCCATCTGCTTCATGGTCCTGCCAAAAGATGTGCTGTGGCAGTGCAGGAAGAAAAAGGCTTTGCAGCTACCATGGTGGCAGAAAGTGCCATTCTGCGGCTGTGTAATCAGAATTTCCTGATTATTTGCATCTGCGCACTGGCTTTTGCCATTCCTATTTTGCCTACCATGCTGCAGGCGGTACTGGCGGCAGGAACCTTTGCCCTCTATGTAATCAACGTATGGATGGGACGCATCCGTATGCAGCGGACAGCGCTGGTAGGGGTGCTGGTTGGACTGTTTGCCCTGTGCGTGGTATATGGAGCACTGACCAGTTATCACTTCCCTAAAGCCGTTATGGTTATGGGCATTTTTCTGGTATTCCTTTCTGTGTTCTTCGTATGCAGGGACTGCATTGACACAGAGGAAAAACTGAATCTGGTATTGTTTGTTTTGATTGCAACAGGGGTACTTATTGCCCTTTACGCGATTTTCCAATATGTGGTTGGCGTGGAAATGGACGAAGCATGGGTTGACGCCGAAAGCTTCGACATCACCACACGCGCTTATGCCACATTCAATAACCCTAACGTATTAGGGGAATATCTCATTGTCATCGGCTCTCTGGCGGCAGGGATGATGTGGAAATGCCGCAACTGGGCAGGCAGATTGTTCTACACAGCTTGCTTCGGTATTTTGTGTCTGGGTCTGCTGGCTACCAACTCCCGTGGAGCGATGCTGGGGCTCATGTTTGCAGCAGGGCTTTTCGTACTGCTGGCAGAACGGCGGCTCATTCCCGTTGGGATTGTGGCACTGTTGGCAATGCCTTTCATACTGCCAACCAGTTTGTGGGAACGACTGCTCAGTTCCGTTACTATGAGTGACTCGTCTTCCCAGTATCGTCTGTCCATTTATCAGGCGGGCTTTGACATGATTCGTCATTACTGGGTGACTGGCATCGGCGTGGATGCCTTCAATGAGATTTATCCGCTGTTCTCTCTGGAAGCGGCCAACGCTTACCATGTTCATAACTTATTCTTACAGGAGTTCATCGAACTGGGCATTGTGGGCTTCAGCGTATTTCTGGCGCTGGTGCTGCTGTTCTTCCAGAAGATTTACAGCACCATGGCAAGAGCGGCAAGAAGATACCGCTTCATTCTGGCGGCAGTATTCGGCGGCTTTGCAGGTATTTTGTTACAGGGGATGACAGACCATATCTGGTTTGATTACAGCATTGTGCTGCTATTCTGGTGCGTACTGGGCATCGGCATGGCAGCCGTGAGATTGGGAGAAAAATCATGGAGAAAGAAAAACTGAAAATTTATCATGTATTGACAGACCGCAATATCGGCGGCGCAGGACGGTGGCTTTTGAACTATCTGAAATACTGCAACCGGGAAACATATGATGTACGGGTGGTACTGCCTGCGGACAGCCAGCTTTGCCCTGTGGTGGAAAGTCTGGATATTCCCGTCATCAAAATGGATGCCATGGCAGACAGTTCCTATGACAAAAAGGCACTGGCACCTCTGACAGAACTTTTCCGCAAGGACAAGCCTGATGTGGTGCATACCCATGCCAGCCTGACAGCCAGAATGGCGGCGAAAAAAGCAGGTGTGCCTCGGATTTTCCATACAAAACACTGTATGGAAAACGTTAGCGGAAACACACTGAAAAGACTGGCAAAACGGATGGTGAACCATCGTTACAGCGATAGAGTCATTGCCGTGAGCAAAGCCGTAAGAAAGAGTATGATTGCCGGCGGCACAGACCCGAAACAGATTGTGACCATCTACAACGGCATTGAAATGCTGTCTCCTCTGACACCAGAGGAAAAGAGGGCGGTACTGGCGGAATACGGTGTGCCCGAAGGTCAGAAAGTTGTGGGCATCGTTGCCAGACTGGAAGAAGTGAAAGACCATGATACTTTCCTGCGGGCGGCAGAACGCATCTGCAAAGAACGGCAGGATATCACATTCCTCATTGTTGGCACAGGCAGCCAGATGGAACGGCTGAAGGCTGACGTGAAAATGATGGGGCTGACAGAAAAGATTTTGTTCACAGGCTTTGTTTCCGCTGTGGAACGGCTGGAAGCGGCGCTGGATGTGGCGGTCATCACATCTAAGGAAGAAGCACTGTGCCTTTCCCTCATTGAGTCCATGAGCGCAGGGGTGCCTGCCGTGGGCACAGACAGCGGCGGCGTCAGTGAAGTGGTACGCCACGGGGAAAACGGCTATCTGGTAGCGGTAGGGGATGACGAGGATCTGGCAAGACGGATTCTGGAAATCCTTTCCGACAGAAGTCTGTATGAAAGCATGAGCAAAAAAGCCATGGCGTGGACAAGAGAAATGTTCACGGCGGAATTGATGGCGGCAAAAATGGAAAAACTGTATGCGGAGGCAAGAAAGTGATGGAAAAGACAAAAAGCAGAAAGATATTCGGTCTGTTCAACGGTCTGGATATTTTGATCATTCTGGTTCTGCTGGCGGCGGTGGCATTCGGCGTGTACTGGGTTGCCGGCGGAAAAAATAGCGGCGGCGCTGCGGCAGAAACCAAAACATACACCTATGTGGTGGAAGGCA
>CATZIM010000097.1 GCA_958420075.1 uncultured Clostridia bacterium
TCTCCACAAAATTTCATGAGGCAGATAATCACCTTCAAAAGCATGGCGCAGAAGGTATTTTCCTTTGCCATAAGTATTGATTTTCTTTTCCGGGTCAACGGACATGACATACTTTACGAAATCCAGATCCCCGAAAGGCACCCGGGCTTCCAGAGAATGTACCGAAATGCAGCGGTCTGCCCGCAGAACATCGTACATATGCAATTCACGCAAACGTTTCTGCGCTTCTTTCTGGAATGCATCCGCATCGGGAGCATAGTCTGTATATTTATATCCAAACAGTTCATCGGAAATCTCACCAGTCAGCAATACGCGAATATCTGTATTTTCATGGATAGCTTTGCAAATCAGGTACATGCCCATGCTGGCACGAATAGTGGTAATATCAAAGGTACCCAATGCCTGAATGACTGTTTCCAGAGAATCCAGAACCTGTTCTTTTGTCATATAGAATTCTGTATGGTCGCTGCCGATATAGTCAGCAACCTGTTTTGCATATTTCAAATCAATGGCATCTTCGCTCATGCCGATGGCAAATGTACGAATAGGCACTTTTGATTTCTTTGCTGCAATGGCGCATACCAAAGAGGAATCCAGACCGCCGGAAAGCAAAAATCCTACTTTTGCATCTGCTACCAGTCTTTTTTCCACCCCTGCAACCAACTTGTCATGGATGTTTTTGCAAACAGTTTCCAGATCGTCATGGCAAACTTCATCTACATTCGCAATATCGCAATAGCAAATGAATTTACCATCCTTATAATAATGCCCCGGCGGAAATGGCATGATACGTTCTGTCAAGCCTACCAGGTTCTTCGGTTCACTGGCAAACACAATGACACCGTTTTTATCATAACCATAATATAAAGGACGAATCCCGATAGGATCTCTGGCAGCAATAAAAGTCTTTGCTTCTGCATCATAAAGAATCAAAGCAAATTCTGCATCCAGCATGGCAAACATGTCTGTGCCAAATTCCCGATACATGGGCAGCAGAACTTCGCAGTCTGATTCACTTTGAAAAGTATATTTTTCCGCCAATACCTTTTTGATTTTTTCGAAACCGTAAATTTCCCCATTGCAGACTACATAACTGCCATCCAATGCAAAAGGCTGCATACCGGATGGTGTCAAACCCATAATTGCCAATCTGTGAAATCCCAAATATCCATTTCCTGTATCTACAATGCGGCTGTCATCAGGACCACGAGAAATGGTACGGTCAAAGCCCTCCTGAAATAACGCCAAATCCACACTGCTGCCGCAATATCCCATAATTGAGCACATCAGCCTTACCTCCTTTATCAATCCACAGAAAACGAAACCAGTACGCGGTTTCGTTTTCTGCTTCTCTTTCCTCTTTTGTTTTTATTTCACGCCAAAAAGCAATTCTCCATATGTAGGGAACGGCCAGTATTTTCTTGCAGTGATGGTTTCTGCTTCGTCACAAGGCACCCGCAGTTCCCGCATTTTTACCAGCACCTGATCCCGAATAAAAGCTGATTCTTCGCAAACCGTTTCTGTGGACTTCAAAGAAATCAGAGATTTTTTCAGTTCCTGTATTTTCAGTGCGATTTCGTCAGTCAAAGCAGACAGGTTTTTCACTCTCTCGCATTCAAAAGCACAGGTGATCTGTTCATTCAAAGCTTTTTTCGCTGCTGCTGTTTTTGCAAGCTCCATTGCATATGCGGTGATTGCCGGCAGAATTTCTTTTTCTGCCATATCTACCATAGTATTTGCTTCGATAACAATGGATTTACAGTAGTTTTCCAGCACAATTTCATAACGCGCACGCAGTTCCGGTTCTGTGTAAATCTTCTGACCTGTCAGCAATTCCACATTTTTCCGATCCAGAATATGAGGTACACAATCAGGTGTGGAAGGATAATTGCTCAGACCTCTTTTCAGCGTTGCTTCCTGAATCCATGCGTCATCGTAGCCGTTTCCGTTAAAGATAATACGTTTATGTTCTTTAATTGTGTTTTTCAGCATTTCCTGAAGAGCTGTCTGGAAATCAGGCGCCTGTTCCAGATAATCAGCATAAACCCGCAGGCTCTCTGCCACTGCGCTGTTCAGCATGATATTTGCGCAGGCAATGCTGTCTGAAGACCCAACCATACGGAATTCAAATTTATTGCCTGTAAATGCAAAAGGAGATGTACGGTTACGGTCAGTGTTATCTTTTGTAAACTTGGGCAATACATCAACACCCAATTTCATTTTTGTCTTTTTTACACCGCAGTAAGGTGTATCATTTTCCAGAGATTCCAGAACTGCGTTCAGCTCATCGCCAAGGAAAATGGAAACGATTGCCGGCGGTGCTTCCTGCGCACCCAAACGCAGGTCATTTCCGGCTGTTGCAACGGAAATACGAAGCAGATCCTGATAATCATCCACCGCTTTGATGACCGCACACAAGAACAGCAGGAACTGTGCGTTGTCATGAGGTGTTTCGCCAGGAGAAAGCAGGTTCACGCCTTCATCCGTGGAAATAGACCAGTTATTATGCTTGCCGCTGCCGTTGACGCCAGCAAAGGGTTTTTCATGAAGCAGACAAACCAAACCATGTCTTGCGGCAACTTTCTGCATGATTTCCATTGTCAGCTGGTTGTGGTCTGTTGCAATATTGGTTGTTGTGTAGATGGGTGCCAATTCATGCTGTGCCGGAGCCACTTCATTGTGCTCTGTCTTTGCCAGTATGCCAAGCTTCCACAATTCTTCATTCAAATCTTCCATAAAAGAGGCTACTGTAGGTTTGATGGCACCAAAATAGTGATCGTCCAATTCCTGACCTTTCGGCGGCTTTGCACCAAACAAAGTACGGCCAGTAAAAATCAGGTCACGACGTTTTTCATACATTTCTCTGTCTACCAGGAAATATTCCTGCTCCGGTCCTACAGAAGTACGGACACATTTTACATGGTCATTGCCAAACAGACGCAGGATACGCAGTGCCTGGCGGTTCAATGCTTCCATAGATCTGAGCAGTGGTGTTTTCTTATCCAGTGCTTCCCCTGCATAAGAACAAAAAGCAGTGGGAATACACAGGGTTTTTCCTTTGATGAAGGCATATGATGTAGGATCCCATGCTGTATATCCTCTTGCTTCGAATGTGGCACGCAGCCCGCCTGAAGGAAAAGATGATGCGTCTGGTTCGCCTTTGATCAATTCTGAACCAGAAAATTCCATAATCACTCTGCCGTCGGGTGCTGGTGTAATGAAGCTGTCATGTTTTTCCGCTGTAATGCCAGTCAATGGCTGGAACCAATGGGTGTAATGGGTTGCTCCATTGGAAATGGCCCAATCTTTCATAGCTGTTGCCACAGCGTTGGCAACGGAAATGTCTAACTTTGCTCCCTCATCGATAGTTTTTTTCAGGGACTGATATACTTCACTTGACAATCGTGCTTTCATTACCCTGTCATCAAAGACCAGGGAACCAAAATAATCAGATACATGTTTCATAGAAAAACCCCCTCTTTTGTAAAATAAAAAAGGCAAAGGGGACTCTGAGGGTATGACCTCAAAGACGCCTTTGCCTTTGACTCATATTTTATACACCCATAATTCATTTTTGTCAATGGGTCTTTCATAATTTTTTTCAAAAAATTATTATGTTTTCCATAAAATTACAAATTTCCAATTTTGACCATGTTATGCGTACATATTTTTCCTTATACAATTTTTTATGGAAAATATATCGAAACTGTGCTATATTACTTTTTATAAATGTTGCAAAGTTCGAAAAAAATGTTGAAAATGAGAGGAAAGCAGGTGGAATTCATGAAATATTCCAAACAGGAAGTATTACAGTATGTCCAGGAAGAAGATGTCAAATTCATCCGTTTGGCTTTTTGCAATGTTTTTGGCAAACAGAAAAATATCTCCATCATGCCGGATGAACTGCCTCGGGCTTTTTCCTATGGCATTGCCATCGACGGTTCTGCCATTGCAGGTTTTGGGGATGAAGCCGAATCTGATCTGCTGCTCCATCCGGAACCTGATACCCTGATGGTACTTCCCTGGCGACCAGAACACGGCAGAGTTGTGCGTATGTTTTGCAGCATTTCCTATCCAGACGGACGTCCTTTTGTCTGTGATACCAGAAGCCTGCTGAAAAAAGCCATTTCTGATGCGGAATCTGCCGGTATTTCCTTTGCTTTCGGCCCCGAAATGGAATTCTATCTTTTCCAGTTAAATGCGGAAGGACAGCCCACAAAAACGCCGTACGATAACGCAGGCTATATGGATATTGCACCAGAAGACAAATGCGAAAATGTTCGGCGGGAAATCTGCCTGATGCTGGAGCAGATGGGAATTTATCCAGAAAGTTCTCATCACGAAGAAGGCCCCGGACAAAACGAAATTGATTTCCGTTACTCCGATCCCCTGACTGCTGCAGACAATACACTGACCTTTCAAGCTGTTGTAAAAACAGTGGCAGAACGGAATGGTCTTTATGCGGATTTTAGCCCGAAGCCATTGCGCCATCAACCAGGGAATGGGTTTCACATCAACATTTCTGTTAAAGGCGGAAACTGTGAAGATCCCCTATCCCATATGATTGCAGGTATTCTGGAACATATTTCAGAATTGACTGTTTTTCTGAATCCCACGGTCGCTTCTTATGAACGTTTCGGCGGACCAAAAGCACCTGAGTATATTTCCTGGTCAAACCAGAACCGTTCTCAGCTCATTCGTGTTCCTGCCGCTGTAGATGCATATCGTCGTGCTGAGCTGCGTTCTCCAGACCCTACGACCAATCCATATCTGGCATTTGCTCTTTTGATCTACGCTGGACTGGATGGCATCCAGCAAAAATTGCCCCTGCCTGCGCCTACGGACTTGAACCTGTTTACGGCTAGTGCAGACATTTTGGCTCATTTGCAGCGATTGCCACTGACTTTACGGGAAGCGGCAACATTGGCAGCCAACAGTTCCTTTGTATCAAAGCATCTGCCAAAAACCATTATACAAACATATTATAACCAGCGGTAAGAGAAAGGACTTTCGAAAAGGAGGGGAGCATTTTGAGTTTAAAAGAACGTGTTTACAGCGTATTGGTCATATCTTCAAAAGAAAATTTCAATGCATCTCTGCAATCTCTGCTCCCTGAGTCCAAGTATGCCCCTGTGCAGATTGTTTCCAGTGTCAGTTTGGCAAAGCGGGTTCTGTTGGAACGCAGTTTTGATTTTGTATTCATCAATACCCCTCTGCCCGATGATTTCGGCACAAGATTTGCCATTGAGATTTCCGGAAACAAAGGCACTGTCATTCTTTTACTGGTACGGAACGAAGTCTATGAAGAAGTTTGTGATAAAGTCACGGAATACGGCATTCTAACATTGCCAAAACCCGCTTCCAAACAAATGGTTGCACACACCTTAAATTTCATGGCTGGCATCCGGGAGCGTCTGAGAAAATTGGAAAACAAATCCCTTTCCATGGAAGAAAAAATGAAAGAAATCCGTCTGGTAAACCGTGCCAAATGGGTACTCATTGACGAATTGAAAATGTCCGAGGCAGACGCCCATCGCTATATCGAAAAACAGGCAATGGACCGTTGTGTTTCCCGCAGAGAAATTGCCGAGGAAATCATTTCCACATATCTTTAAACAAAACAACCATATATACAAAATCAAACAGGCAGACATGGATACTTCACATCTGCCTGTTTCATATTTAATCAAAAAATTATGGCTGTGTTATTTTAGAGTTTTACACTTCTTCTGTCAGGGTAACTACTGTAATTTCTTCGGGGTTTACCTGTTCCGATTCTACAACTGTTGTTTCTTTCACATCAGATTTCTCTTCTGTCAAAAGTTCATTTTCCACAATTGCTTCTTCCCAAGCAGAACCATTCCAGTTGTATGTGCTGCCTGCTGCAAAGGTATCTGTACCTGCTGCACCTTCCGCAATGGAAACAACAGATGTTTCATCTGTACCTGTTACTTTACCCTTTGCTGCTGTTGTGATGGTTCCATTTACAGTCAGAACTGCATTTTCTTTTAACAGCAGTTCACTGCCTGTGCTGTTTGCGGAAACAACTTTCAATGTACCATCTACTGTCATATTGCCATTCAAAGTCATTTCGATCCCGATGGCTTCTGCCGCAGAGTCAAACATGGTATACCATGTCTGTCCAGCAGGAATGGTAACATCCCCTTCAATTTCCATTGTAGGGTGTGTTCCAGAATAGTTGTCTGCAAATCCCAATGTAACTGTGGCACCATTTGTCTGAATACGCGCATCTTCAGATATCCCAACAAATGTTGTTGCTTCTTCGCCGCCATCTGTTGTCATGGACTGCAATTCACCACCGGGCTGAACTTCGATTTTTGTTACAGTAGGAAGCATGCTGTCTTCGCCATTGTTGTAGTTCGCGTTGATTTTCAGCATAGCACCATCTGCAACAATCACATGACCTGTTCCCGCTAATTTGCCTTCGTATGTATCAAAAGAACCATTGTTGGTCATAGTACCATTATTTGTAATGGTACCTTTGTTGATAAGAGTTGCTTTTTCTCCAATGGCGAAATTATCATTCAGGTTCAGCTGTGCACCGCTATTTACTTCCACTGTTACCTGGCGATCCACATTTACTGCTTCATCCAAAGTAATGTCACCGCTTACTTTAACAGTTTCAACACTCTGATTTGCCAATGCTGCTTTCAGTGTATCACCGCTGTTAACTGTTACTTCTTCAATGATAAATCCATACTGCAATGTCAGTGTAGAACCGTCTGTTCCTTCCAGCGTCAATG
>CATZIM010000098.1 GCA_958420075.1 uncultured Clostridia bacterium
CATGGGACGAACATCTTTTTCACTGAAACGGATGCCCATGCCATTTCTGGTTGCTGCCAGGATTTCGTCTTCCCCTTCGGTGGTCATAACAGAGATCAGGCTATCGTCTTCACGCAGATTGATGGCAATCAAACCGCCTTTGCGGATGTTGCTGTAGCTTGCCATATCTGTTTTCTTGATGAGACCCTGTTTTGTCAGCATCACCAGATAACGGTCTTCACGGAATTCCTTCACGGGAATCACCGCTGTGACAGATTCATCCGGTGCGATTTCCAGCAGGTTGACGATTGCCATACCCCTTGCGGTTCTGCCTGCTTCGGGTACTTCGTAGCCTTTCAGACGGTACACTCTGCCATGGTCTGTGAAGAACAGGATGGTGTCGTGGGTGGAGCACAGGAACAGGTCTTTCACGAAGTCCTCATCCCTTGTCTGCATACCCACAATACCGCGTCCGCCACGGTTCTGGCTCTTATAAGTCATAAGCGGTGTACGTTTCACATAGTTCAGGTTAGACAATGTAAATACGCATGTTTCCTCGTCAATGAGGTCTTCCACGTCGATTTCACCGGGGTTTGCCACCAGCTGGGTACGACGGGGGTCTGCGTATTTATTTTTGATATCCTGCATTTCATCGCGGATGACGCCCAGCAGTTTGGATTCGTCCGCCAGCAGGGATCTATAATAAGCGATTTTTTCCTGCAGATCTTTATATTCTGCGTCGATTTTTTCGTGTTCCAGTCCCTGCAGTCTGCGCAGCTGCATTTCCAGAATGGCCTGTGCCTGAATTTCAGACAGACCAAAGCGTTCCATCAAACGTTCCTTGGCGTTATCGTAGCTGGTACGGATGATACGGATGACTTCGTCGATATTGGAAATGGCAATACGCAGCCCTTCCAGAATGTGGGCACGTTTTTCCGCCTTATCCAGATTGTATTTAGTACGGCGGGTTACCACTTCTTCCTGATGTTTCAGATATTCAGACAGCATCTGCTGCAAATTCAGCACGGCGGGTTTGCCGTTCACCAGGGCAATCATGATAGCGCCGAAGCTTTCCTGGAGCTGGGTATATTTATAAAGCTGATTCAAAATGACATTTGCGTTAGCGTCTTTTTTCAGCTCGATGATAATCTGAATATCATCGCCGGCGGAAGCGTCGTACAAATCGCTGATGCCGTCCACACGTTTTTCTTTTACCAGTTCGGCAATCTTTTCGATGAGACGGAGTTTATTGACCATGTAAGGGATTTCCGTTACGACGATCTTTTCTCTGCCGTTGCCCATGGGCTGGATTTCCGCTGTGGAGCGCACAAGGATTTTACCGCGTCCGGTGCGATACGCCGCACGGATGCCGCTTTTGCCCAGAATGGTCGCGCCGGTGGGGAAGTCAGGGCCTTTGATATATTCCATCAGTTCTTCCACATCGGTTTCCTTACCGTTGATTTTATTGTCGATCATGACAGTCAGACCGTCGATGACTTCTCCCAGATTATGAGGAGGGATATTTGTCGCCATACCAACAGCGATACCAGAGGAACCATTGATGAGCAAGTTTGGAATTCTTGCAGGCAGTACCACAGGTTCTTTTTCTGTTTCGTCGTAGTTAGGCACAAAATCTACGGTATCTTTTTCAATGTCCGCCAGCATGGCTGCCGCCACCTTGGACATACGGGCTTCGGTGTAACGGGCTGCCGCTGCGCCGTAGCCGTCAATGGAGCCAAAGTTCCCGTGACCGTCTACCAGCATATAGCGCATGGAGAAATTCTGTGCCATACGCACCATTGCCGCATAGATGGAGCTGTCGCCGTGGGGGTGGTATTTACCCATGGTATCACCGGTGATACGGGCGGACTTTTTATAGGGTTTATTGGGCTCCAGATTCATTTCGCTCATGGAGTAGAGAATTCTTCTCTGTACGGGCTTCAGACCGTCACGGACATCGGGCAAGGCTCTGGCTACGATAACGCTCATGGCGTAGTCGATATAGCACTGCTTCATTTCCTCGTTGATGTCCACGGAAACGATCTTATCCATCTCGTTGTTTACTTCACTCATGGTTTCACCTCAATCCCTTTCATCAGAAGTCCATTTCCGCATACTGCGCGTTTTCCTCGATAAATTCCCGTCTGGGTTCTACACTGTCCCCCATGAGCATGCTGAAGATTTCATCTGCCAAAAGGGCGTCTCTGATGTCAACTTTTTTCAAAATACGGTGTTCCACGGCCATGGTGGTGTCACGGAGCTGGTCATAGTCCATTTCACCCAGACCTTTGTACCGCTGTACGTCTTTGATGTTATCTCTGCCGATTTCCTGATAAAGTGCTTCCAGCTGGGCGTCGTCATAAACATAGTAATGCTTTTTGTTCTTCTCTACCCGGTACAGAGGGGGCTGAGCGATATACACCTTCCCGCCCTCGATGAGCTGGGGCATATAGCGATAGAAGAATGTCAGAAGCAGTGTACGGATATGAGCGCCGTCCACGTCCGCATCGGTCATGATAACGATTTTATGATAACGGAGTTTTTCCATGTCAAAATCATCGGAAATGCCTGTGCCGAAAGCGGTGATCATATTGCGGATTTCCTCACTGTTGAGGATTCTGTCCAGTCTTGCTTTTTCCACGTTCAAAATTTTACCGCGCAAAGGCAGAATCGCCTGTGTTTTGGGGTCACGGGCTTTGATAGCGGAACCGCCGGCGGAATCCCCTTCGACGATATAGATTTCACATTCGTAAGGGTTACGGCTGGTGCAGTCTGTGAGCTTGCCGGGCATACGGGTATTTTCCAGACCTGTTTTCCGGCGGACAAGTTCTCTTGCCTTTCTGGCGGCGTCACGGGCTCTGGAAGCCATGAGACCTTTTTCGATGATGATTTTACCCACAGAAGGGTTTTCTTCCAGGAAATAAGTCAAATATTCGCTCAAAACGGCTTCTACGGCGCCTTTTGCCTCGCTGGTGCCCAGTTTTGCCTTTGTCTGGCCTTCAAACTGCGGGTCGCCTACTTTGATGCTGACAACGGCCGTCATGCCTTCCCGCACGTCATCGCCGGAAAGTTTCTTGTCAGAATCCTTGATGATGCCGATTTTTTTGCCGTAGTCGTTGATGGTCTTGGTCAGACCGGATTTAAAGCCCACCAGATGGGTACCGCCATCGGGGGTGTTGATGTTGTTAACAAACGTAAAGATATTTTCTGTGTAGCCGTCGTTATGCTGGAAAGCCACTTCCACCAGCACGCCGTCCTTTTCGCCGCTGGCATAGAAAATATTGTCATAAAGAGGCTGACGGTTTTTGTTGATATAAGCAACAAATTCCTTGATGCCGCCTTCGTAGTGGAAGGAGCGGTTCTGTTCCTTGCCTTCTCTCAGGTCGATGAGGTTGATCTTCAGGCCTTTTGTCAGGAAAGCTGTTTCTCTGAGGCGCTGTTTCAGAACATCATAGGTAAACACCGTTTCTTCAAAAATTTCCGGATCGGGCAGGAAATGAACGAAGGTACCGTGTTTGTCTGTGGTGCCAATTTCGTGAACAGGGCAAAGGACATTGCCTCTTTCGTATTTCTGTTCATAGATTTTGCCGTCGGTATAGACGTTGACATAGAGCCATGTGGACAGGGCGTTTACAACGGACGCACCTACCCCGTGGAGCCCGCCGGATACTTTGTATCCGCCGCCGCCGAATTTACCGCCTGCATGCAGTATGGTGAATACAACTTCCAAAGCGGAAATACCTTTCTGGTGATGGATGCCTACAGGGATCCCACGGCCATTATCCAATACGGAAATGGAGTTATCCGGATGGATGGTGACGGTGATCTCCGTACAGAAGCCTGCCAGGGCTTCGTCCACGGCATTATCCACGATTTCGTATACCAGATGGTGGAGCCCCTTTTCACTGGTGGAGCCGATATACATGCCCGGGCGCTTGCGCACCGCTTCCAGACCTTCTAAGACCTGGATTTGGCTTTCATTATATTCTGCTGACATATTTTCCTCTCCTCACATAATCTTGGCAATTTCCCAGATTTTCAGGAAAAATTGCCCCAAAAAAATCGGATGTTCCTGCATCCGGTAAATCATAGTGGTATTATATCATAAAAACATTGATTTTTCAAGGAAAACAGGCATTTTTATGTATTATTTCCAATGGCTTCTAACCTTAATTATGGATTTTGGGTAAAAAAACAGAAATTCTTTCTGGCGCGGACAAACTGCCTTTCCTGACAAAAGAATATTTGCGGAAAATTTTCCCAGATGTTTTATCACGAATCGAAACATAAAAAAATCTCCCTGCCCGTTCCAAAGAACAAGACAGAGAGATCATTTCTTGCCGATTTTTCCGTTTTTCACATAAAACAGGTTTTCCCTGCTCAAATAACTGCGGACAGCATCCTCGATGCCAGTGCAGGTCAAAAATGCCTGCAAGCCTTCAATGCTTTCCATGAGGTATTTCTGCCGCTTGCCATCCAGCTCCGACAGAACGTCATCCAAAAGCAGTACAGGACTTTCGCCTGTTTCCTCCCGAATCAGCTCGATTTCCGCCAATCTTGCCGAAAGAGCCGTTGTCCGCTGCTGTCCCTGGGATCCAAACTGCTTCACATCCTTGCCGTTGACCAGAAAGAGGATGTCGTCTTTGTGGGGGCCTGCGTTGGTGGAACCGGTATAAATATCCCGGTCTAAACTCCGCTCCAGCTTCTCCCGGAGACTGCCCCCCTCGCAATTTGGCTTATATTCCGTTTTAAGGCAGTCTTTGCCTCCCGTTAATATTTCATGCCTCTGGGCAGCAATTTCGTCCAGACGGGCTAAAAATTTGGCTCTCACAGCCATGATTCGCTCGCCCCGCTCAATAAGCTGTTCATCCCAGACAAAAAGGGTATCTGCCAAAGCAGGCTTCACCTTGATTTCTTTCAGCAGATTGTTCCGCTGTTTCAGCACACGGTAATACTGCTGAAGGTCATAAAAATACACATTGCTGATCTGGCTTAGTTCCATATCCAAAAACCGTCTGCGCTCCGCCGGGCCGTCTTTGATGAGGGACAAATCCTCGGGCGAGAATATGACAGCGTAAAGGGTACCGAACAATTCCCCCATTTTTTTCACAGGAATGCCATTGACAGCAATGCCTTTTTTCTCGTCCCGTTTCAGGTGGACGTCGATGCGGTCACCCCTGTTTTTCCGCATAACTTCCAGTCGGATATGGCTTTCTTCCTCCCCAAAGGCAATGAGCTGCTGCTCGCTTCTGCCCCGGAGAGAACGTCCCAGGGCACAAAAATAAAGGGATTCCAGAAAATTGGTTTTCCCCTGCGCGTTATCGCCGTAAAACAGATTCATGCCTGCCGTAGGCGCAATATGGAGGGGTTCCAGATTGCGGAACCCCTGTAAAGATACTTCTTTAATATACATAAATATGCACCTTTTTATTATAATTATAAATTATGCATAATACCCATGCATAGAGATTTTAAGTTTATGCAATACGGTTGCCTGCCCCATCTTCTGCTATAAAACTTCCGATATCATCATAAGGCAAAAAGGGAATCAGAAAAGGATGGTCTGTAATCTCATAGACCTCGCCTGTTTTCTCTTTTCGCAGGACTGCCACATTCTCGTCCATGACATAAACAAACTGGCACCGCCCCTCCGGCCCCGGCACATCAAAGACGTAATACTTATCCTGGATGCCATAGGCAAAGCGTTCCCAGGAACGGGAAAGCCAGTAACGGTCGCCGTTGTATTGCATCTTCACGAAATCCCCGTTTCTCCGCTGCTGGAACACTGCCAGATAAGGAAAATCCCATTCTTCTTCCCAGTCACGGTCTTCTTTCTTGTCTCTCCGCAGATAAACAGCAAAGCGGTAAGTTTCGCCCTGTTCCTCCGTATTCTGCACCAGTTCTAACTGGATTTCCTCCGGCTGTACTTCGTGAAAGGCGGCAATGCTTTCTTGTATCTGCGTCCGGTCATTGCCCAGCAGTTTGGGCTTTCCCAGAAAATATACCAGCACTGCTGCCAAAAGGAGCACTGCCAAAATCACATATTTTCTCATGACAATCCCCCTTTACCACAAAGGATTGCCTTGTGCATCCAGGTATTCCGTAGCTATATTGTCCCAGTAAGACAGGAAAGTCAGAAACGCCGGGCGTTCTTCTCCCACTGGATAAGCATTTCCTGCTTCGTCCGTGAGGTAAGCCACATCTTCCCCGGTCACATAACAGAAATAATAGAACTCTTCTTCCAGAGAAAAGCGATATACATGAACCTGCGTATCCGGCGGGCTTGGAATCTCGTAGATATGACTAAAACGAGAAAGCTTACCTTCATACCATAGAAAATTCCCATCTTCATCCTGCCGAAACATGACCAACTGGGGATAATCCTCATTTTCTACGCTCTCATAAAAGACGCAGCGGTAAACGGTTCCGTCAACTTCCCCATCCTCTACGTGTTTCAGATCAATTTCCGCCTTCTGTCCTCTCCCCATGCGGTCAATGGTTTCGCAGATTTCCGCATCGGTGTTTCCCAAAAGAGGACGATTGTGCCAATTTGTCCAGAGGGTACAGCCAATGACAGCGATAACCAGAAACACCGCACATAAAATCAAAGGTTTCAGATTGTTTTTTTCCATAGGAACTGCCCCTTTCCTAGAAAAATCAGTCTTCCGCTACAACCTCTACTTTGCCGATGCCTTCTACTTCTACCACATCACCGGGACGAATTTTTTTGCCCCGTTCCGTTGCCATGACCCCA
>CATZIM010000099.1 GCA_958420075.1 uncultured Clostridia bacterium
AGCAGCAGTACGAACCGTTTCGTACTGCTTTTTCCTCTGAAAAAGGAAAATCAAAGGAGACGAGAAAAGTATGAGATTGTTATTGGTGGAAGACGAAAGAAAACTGTCGCAGGTTTTGGCAAAAGGTCTGAAAAAACTGTCCTACGCGGTAGATCAGGCTTTTGACGGCGAGGAAGCGCTGGAACTATTTTCCGTTTACGGGTATGATCTGGTGGTATTGGATCTGAACTTGCCTAAAATCGACGGCTGGGAAGTGCTGCGGCAGATTCGACAGCAGGACAGACAGGTGAAAGTGCTGATCCTGTCAGCGAAAAATCAGGTGGAGGATAAAATCGCCGGGCTGGATCTGGGCGCCAATGACTATCTGGAAAAACCCTTTGATTTTCTGGAACTGGCAGCCCGTATCCGCAATCTGCTGCGGTGGGAGTTTGTCCAGCGGGAGAGCCAGTGGGAAGATGGTAGGCTGAAAATGGATTTTTCTGCCAAAACCGTTTTTGTGGACGGGAAAGAAATTGCCCTGACCCATAAGGAATATGGCATTTTGGAATATCTGGTGCAGAACCGGACGCGTTTCGTGTCAGCGGAAGAACTGCTGGAGCATGTTTGGGACAGAGAAGCAGACTTGTTTTCCAATACGCTGAAATATCATATTCATTCATTGAAAAAGAAACTGGGTTTGCCGGAGGTGATTCAAAATGAACGGGGAAAAGGATACCGTTATACAGAACATACGGAAAAATAAGGGCATTTCTTTGCGGCTGCGGATCACTCTTCTGGTGAGCCTGCTGCTTTTGTTGCTCAATGGCGTGCTGGTGGGCTACAGTGTCTATAGCGGCGGGCAGTATTTTACCCAAGCGACTATGGCGCTGAAGGTGGAAATGTCCGCAATAAAACCATCTGCGGAAGGGACAGAGGCACAGACCATACAGAGATGGCAGGAAGTCCCCTTGGAAATGCAAGCGGTCTCCACAGAGCCGGCAGCCGTTGCCATTTCCACATTGCAGGAAGCCAATACGGGCTTTCGTCAGGAAATTCTGCTGGCGTTTCTGCTTGTGGACATTGTGGGCATTCTGCTGACGTATTTCGTGGCAGGCAGAGCCTTGCAGCCTTTGACGAAACTCAGCGCCAAAATGACGCAGATAGACGAAAACAACTGGAATTGCGTTATGACAGAGCCAGATACCCATGATGAAATCGGTCAGGTTTCCGAATCTTTCCGCCATCTGATGGAGCGGCTTCAGGATTCCTTTCAGGCACAAAAGCATTTTGCCGCCAATGCTGCTCATGAGCTGAAAACTCCTCTGGCAGTGATGAAGTCTGCCATTCAAGTTCTCCATCTGGAAGAAAAGCCTTCTGTGGAGGAATATGAGGAAACATTGCAGCTTTGTCTGGAGACCACAGAACAGCTTTCTCAAATGGTGGAGGAACTCCTTGTCATCAGCAATCCCAAGGAGGAAGCCAAAGAGGAAATTTCTCTGAAGAAAATGACGGAGGAAATTTTTCAGAAATACGCAGCACAGATACAGGAAAAAGATCTGGTGGTTTGGCAGCAGATCCAGCAGGATACATGGTATACCCATCCCGTTCTCATGCGATTTTTGCTGGAAAATCTGCTGTCCAATGCCGTGAAGTATAATCGGCAGGGCGGCAGCATCCGTCTGACGGCGGAGGTAAAAGAAAATCAGCTTCATCTGGAAGTGGCGGATACAGGCATCGGCATTTCGCCGGAACATCTGCCCCATATTTTCACCTGCTTTTATCGGGCAGACCCTTCCAGAAATAAGGAGATTGCTGGAAATGGTCTGGGTTTGTCCATTGTGAAAACGGCAGTGGAAAAAATGCAGGGGGAAATCACAGTGGAAAGCGAAGAAGGCAAAGGCACCTGTTTCCATGTGACATTGCCGGCATAATAGAACGAAAGAAAATATTCCTCTTACAACTCAGCAAAAAAGATAGCCAGAAGCTCTTTGGTTTTAAGGGCTCTGGCTATCTTTATTTTCTTATGAAAGAGTCTTTGAGAATTGTCTTTTTTACGCACGGAAAAACTCCCCGCCGCATATACTGTATAGGGATTGCAGCCTCTTTGGGAGGCAGAAGAAAAGAGGAGGTCCCTATGAAGAAATTGACCGTAGTCGTGCTTTTTGGGGGACAGTCGCCAGAACATGCCATCTCCTGCCTGTGGGCAGCGGATATGATTGCCGCTTTGGATGAGGAGAAATATGACGTCCTGCCTGTGGGCATCACGAAGAACGGAAACTGGCGTATCTGCCATGGCTCTGTGGATGCCATAAGGGAGGAACGTTGGGAGAAATACAGCGTGGATGCCATTTTGAGCCCTGATGCCTCCAGAAAATCCTTGCTGAAACTGGTAGGGGGCAAGTATAAGGAAATCCCTGTAGATGTGGTGATTTCTGTTCTCCATGGAGCAGGCGGCACTGTGCAGGGGTTGCTGGAGATGGCGCAGATTCCTTATGTGGGCTGCGGTGTCCTTTCTTCCGCCATTTCCATGAATCATGTCTGTATCAGGCGTATCGCCAAGGCGGAAAAAATCCCCATGGCGAAATTTTTCTGGTGTGATGGGGAAGCTCTGGCGGAAACAAAGGAGAAAATCATAAATCAGGCAGAGAAAAAACTGGGATATCCCTGTTTCGTCAAACCTGCCAATGCCGACACCTCTGTGGGGGCTTCTAAGGCCAAAAACAGAGAAGAACTGGAAAAAGCCTTGTGTTATGCCGCAAAATATGATAGAAAAGTAATTATGGAAGAAGCCATTGACGGTCGCAGGTTTGCATGTGCCATGCTGGAAAAGGGAAAAATGCACATCAGCAGCATCAGAGAGGTCGTTACAAGGGCAGAATTTTGTAATCATGACGCCAAGTACCGCAAAAAGGATGCAGATGTCATCATTCCTGCGGAAGTGCCTGAAGAAGCTTTGGTGCAGATGCGAAAAATTTCCGAAAAAATTTATCATGCAGTTGACGCAAGTGGCCTTGCTCGTGTAGACTTCTTTATGGAGAAAAACGGCCGCGTGCTGTTCGACGAACTCAATACCATGCCCGATTCGATGTACCCTATATTTTGGGAAGAAGAAGGCATGTCAAAAACAGAACTGATGGATTGCCTTATCGCCCTTGCTTTTCAGCGGCACAACGGCATCCACGGATAAGGAAGAAGGACAAAACATTTATGGATACAAGACCAATCGGCGTATTTGATTCCGGGGTAGGCGGTTTGACTGTGGTCAAACAGGTCATGAAAGTTATGCCCCATGAAAATATTGTATACTTCGGGGATACGGCAAGGGTGCCTTACGGCAGCAAATCCAAAGAAGCCGTAACCAAATTTTCTTTGCAGAATGTGCGTTTTCTGGAAACAAAAGACGTAAAAGCCATCATTGTGGCGTGCAACACCGCCAGCTCCAACAGTCTGGATGCCATGCGTGCGGCAACAGACACCCCCATTTTCGGTGTGGTTGTACCCGGCGTGGAAGCGGCAGTCCGTGCTACCAAAAACCATAAAGTGGGCATCATCGGCACAGCGGCAACCGTTCGTTCTGGTGCTTATGAAACCATGATTCGTGCGGAAAATCCTGATATTCAGGTCTTTTCCAAGGCGTGCCCCCTTTTCGTGCCTCTGGCAGAAGAAGGCTGGACAGATAACGAGGTTTCCCGCCTGACAGCACAGAGTTATTTGCAGGAATTGCTGACAAAGGGCATTGACTCTCTGGTGCTGGGATGTACCCATTATCCTCTTTTGAAACGGTGCATCGGCACTACTGTAGGGGATGCGGTGAAGCTGGTAGACCCGGCAAAAGCCACTGCAAGACAGGTGAAGGAATTTCTGGCAGAGCGTGACCAGCTCAACGAAAACGAGGAAGAAGGCGTACGTCGGTTCTATCTCAGCGATACCACAAACACCTTCGGCTTCCTGTGTCAGAAAGCACTGAAACATCCCTATGAAGCGGAAATCATCGACATCGAAAAATATTAAAAAAATCCTTACGTCCCTCTGTTTTTTGTGGTATGCTGAAAGCAGAGCAAAAGTAAATCAATGACGAAATAAAGCAGCGTGCAGGTAAAACATAAGTCCAGTTGTTTTCCCGCAGGCTGCTTTTTTTCATGGAAGAAAAGGAGTGGATGTTATGCCAGAAACAAGATTGCAGGAAGTGGTGTTTGCCCTGCTCATGTCATTTTTTATGGTGCTGGGCATGGAGTTTTATAATGGCTCTGTGCAGATGGGGGAATGGACGCGGGCTGTTTTTCCCGTTATGTTTGGGGAGATGCGGTTTATGCTGCCCCTGTGTTTTGTCACCAGTTACTTTGTCATGGATAAAATCGCCCAGAAATTGATGTTTCGTCTGGTGACGCCGGGGCAGGATAAGCCCATTCTGGTGGTGCTGGTGCGTTCCGGCATTACCGTCAGCCTTATGTGCCCTGCCATGAGTTTTTGGGCAACCCTCATTTTCCATGGCATCAGTTTGGATTTTGTCAATCAGTGGTTCGGCACCGTCATCCGCAATTTCCCCATGGCGTTTTTCTGGCAGATTTTCTACTGCGGCCCGTTGGTACGGTTCCTGTTCCGCCGGATTTTCTTTGGCAGAAGGGAAAAAGCCGCCTAAAAAGGATTTGGCAAGTCCCTCAAGCTCTGTTAAGATGAAGAAAAGGAGGCGATGTGCCATGAAATGTCCTTATTGCGGAAAAGAAATGACATTGGGGTATATCCAGAATCGGGACGGCGTGTACTGGACGGAAAAGAAACTGCCTGTTCCGGCTTTGCCTTTGGGCGGCGGCGAAACGTTGGCTGTAGGCAGGGAGCAGTCCTGTGGTTACACCAATAAACATGTGGAAGCGTGGAATTGCTGGACATGCAAAAAGATTCTCATTGCCTACGATGGAGAAAGCTCGTCAGAAACAGAACAGAAATGAAGAAAAAGAAGTGTGAATTGCCTGTCTTTGGCAGATTCCGCTTCTTTTTTTATTTTCCAAAACAATTTTTAAGACATGTTTAAGATTACAGGTAAGCCATTGACAGTCGTTTCTTTTCGTACTATTGTATTAGTAAGTTAATACAATCATACAGAAGGGGGAGAATGACATGTGGAGAAAGATTTGTAAAGCGGAATTGCAGGAAACGCGAAAGGTGTATTTCATCATGTTTGCCATTTTACTGGCAGCAGGCATTATGAGCCTTGTTGTGATGCATCAGACCGCTTTATATCCGGGAGAATCTTTTGGGGGAACACCGGAAGAGTTTGATGTGCGGAGCGTTCTTTCTGTCTGTTCCATTTTGGGGATGTATATCCTGTGGATTGCCGCCATGGTGTTTTATGTGGTATATACCCTGTACCGCTTTGACCGCGGTATGTTTGGGGGAGAAGGCGTTTTCTGGATGACACTGCCGGTGAACCGGCGGGAGATTCTGGCTGGAAAACTGCTGGCGCCCTTGGTTTGGGGGGCAGGATTGGTGCTTCTGGGCATTGTGTGGCTGGCATTGATGCTGTTTATGCAGGATCCTTATGGCAGCACAAGCTTTTCCATGGATGGCATGGCTGTGGGCATCGGCATGGTAGCGTTTATGGTTCTTTCGCAGATCCTCATGGCTGTGGGCAGTCTGTATGCCCTTTGCTTTGCCCTCATGGCAGGACGCTTGCCTCGTTTTCAGAAACATCCCTATTTGTGGGGGGCAGCTGTTGCGCTGGTGATTTTCTTCATCATCGAGCCGCTGTTCAATGTGCTGGCTATGGTGGTTTTCGGTGTTCCTGTCGGCTTTTTCCTTATGGCGATGCCGTTCCTCATGACAAAAGGCATTGCAGTGTTTGGTTTCATTGCATTGATTCCCATTGCTATGGTATTGCGGATACTCATTTATGGGGCACTGATGGTGTATCTGGCAGAAAAGAAATTGGATTATTTAGGTTAAGGAAGGTGATTCCGTGCAGTTTGATAACGGTTTACCCATTTATTTGCAGATCGTGAAGGAAATGACCCTGCGTGCCTTATCTGGTGCCATAGAGCCCGGTGGGAAGATTCCTCCTGTCAGGGAGCTGGCGGCGGAATTTGGCGTCAATCCCAACACCATGCAGCGTGCCATGGCGGAAATGGAGCGGGAAGGTCTGGTCTATACAGAACGCACCAGCGGTCGTTTTCTGACGAAGGAAGAAGGGGTTTTGGTGGAAAAGAGAAAGTCTTTCGCAAAGGAAGAAACAGAGAAATATCTGGCATATATGAAAAAAATCGGCTTTACCACGGAAGAAGTGGCGTCTTATGTGAAAGCCGTTGGCGAGAAGGGAGAGGAACAGGCATGAGTTTGGTAGAAATCAAAAATCTGGAGCATCGTTACGGCAATCATACCGTTTTGGCAGGGCTGAACCTGACATTGGAAGAAGGAGAAATCATCGGGCTTTTGGGCCCCAACGGCGTAGGGAAAACCACCCTTATGAAAATCCTTTGCGGTCTGATTCAGAACTATGACGGCAGTGTACTGGTGGACGGTCAGCCAGTTGGCGTACACAGCAAGTCTGTCATTTCCTATCTGCCAGAGCGGACATACTTCCGCAAAAGCGAGAATGTGAAAAGTGCCATTGGCATGTTCCGTGATTTCTATAAGGATTTCGACGAAAAGAAAGCCATGGAAATGGCTATGGATTTGAAACTGGATTCCAAGCAGAAAATCGGCACCATGTCCAAAGGTATGCAGGAAAAATTACAGCTGGTGTTTGTCATGAGCCGG
>CATZIM010000100.1 GCA_958420075.1 uncultured Clostridia bacterium
GTCCATCTCCTCCAAAGCATCGGAAAGCTGCGGGTCTGTGGTCAGTTCTTCATAAGATACCTTTTTCTGGGTTTCTTCCGCTGGTTCTTTCTCGCCGCAGCCTGTCGCGGAGAAAGAAAGAAGCAATAGAATGGGTATGATTTTCGTGATGAGTTTCATAGGCAGCCTCCTTTTGATTAGCGACAACTAACTTCATAAGGAGCATACCATGTTTTCCAGACCTTAGCAATGGTTTCCGTAAAAATCAAAAGCCCCTCGCATCCAAAAATGCAAAGGGCTTTTTTCATTCTTCCCGTTCAAACCGCACCACATAGGCGCCCAAAATCTGTTCACAGGGAATGGCTGCTGCCGTTTCCGCCGTAAAAGGCTGTTTGGGATACGTGATTTTTGCCTCTGTGGGAATGGCTGGCAGCGTTTTTCCATTGACACTGACACCTTTGGCATCTGTTTCCGTAAAATGCCAGGAAAAGACGCAGTCGCAAAACTCCTTTTTCTGGTCAATACTCTCTGCCGGGCGGAAGGCTTTATCCAAAAAGAAACAGCCGTCATTGTCTTTTTCCGCCGGGCATCCCCCTACAGCTCCCGTTCCTGTATAAGTAATCTGGAGAAAAGGCGTTTGAAATGTCACTGCCTTCCCCTCTCTTTTGCAAGTCAGGTCTGTGTTTTCGCTGTCCCAGTGGGCAACATTGAGCCAGCCCCGTTTGCCGCGGGCTTCCACTGGCGTATTCAGTTCCAGATAACATGTTTCTGTTTCATCCGTCCGAATTTCTCCGTTGATACGCAACACCGGACGCAGGGAGACAAAACCCTCCGGCAAAAAAGCACGCAGGCGATCCTGTTCCACGCCGTATGCCATGACAAATTGTTCTACTTTCATATGATCACCTCTGTTTTTTTCCAAATGGTGCCCAAAGGAGTACCGCAGTCACCAAAATATACACCAGATAAATGCCGTAAGTGACACTGTTGCTCCACGGAAAACTGCCAGCGGGGTGCCCCAAAGCGTACACCACAAAACACACTGCCAGCACCAAGAGCAAAAGCCCCAGTTTCCGGCTTGTTTTTTTCGTCATAAAAATCCCTCCTATGCTTCAACTTGCAGTTTCCGCCAGGAAAACCACTGAGGAATGCCGTCAACCTTATCATAATTTCCGTTCAGATTTTTATAAATAGCAACACAGTCCCAATTCCGTCCGGGATGTTTTTCATAAACGGAAATCTCTTTTGACAGATAGCCCTCATCAAAAGTATAGGCTATTTTTCTATGGTCTGCATCTCGAAAACGCACATGGACCCCATCGGAAACGGAAAATTCCTCCAAATGTATCCCTTCTGTCAAATATTCCGCCAAAAGAGCTGCTCCTTCTTCTCTGGTGAATACAGTTTCTTCCTCTGCCGCCAAAGCCGCCTGCACCTCAGGCAGCGCCATCACATCTGCATGGAGGGTGTGGTCTTTCTCAGAAAAAGCGATTGCTGGAAATTCCTCTTTGATTTCCGCCGCCGTCATATCAGAGGGCTGAAACTGTACCACGCTATAGCGGCTGTTCATGCGAAAATCATAGATCGTATTTCCCACCAAAACAAAAGTCAGCACCACCATCAGACAAATACCAATCTTCTTCATACTGCATCCCCCTTTCAGCGGAACAAACTGCCTACCCAGGAAAACCATGCGTGTTTCCCTGTCCGCTTCACATAGGAATCCCCCCAGGCTTCATAAGCAGCTGTATTGCGCCATCCGTCCCAACGCTGTTCATACACACTGATGATTTTCTGCATGGGCTGGGTTCCTGTGCCGTCAAAGGTATAGGAAATCCGTTTTTTCTGTCCCTGTTTGATGTCCAGATACACCTCATGATCCACTACGCCAAATCCCGTTAACAAATCGCCTTCTGCCAGAAAATCCGAAAGGAGAGCTTCCTCTTTTTCATTTGGAACACTTCCTCCGTCAGGCTGCGACAGGAGTTCCTGCACTTCCGGCAGCCCCATCACATAGTCCTCCAGCGCCTCATCCTGCTCAGTGACAGCGGTTTCCGGCATTTCCGCCAGAATTTCTTCTTTTGTCATGTCCTCTTTGACAAATACCGTCAGGCTCTCCGTTTTCTCCATATAAAACCAGCCTGCCACCAACGCCAGAACAACAATGATTTCAATCCATGTCTGCTTTTTCATGAGATTCCCCCTTAACCATGCCTTTCATCTATGCCCTTTTTCTTTCCCCCGATCTCTTATTTTCAGCATAGCACGGCGGATGTATCTTTGACAAGCACATTTGTCCTTTTTACAGGCATAAAAAAAGAAGGGAAAATCCCTTCTTCTTTACCGAAACAGTTCCACCAGTTCCGCCGGTGTTTCCACCACAGCGTCTGCGCCGCAGGCGGCAAATTCTTCCCGGCTGCCATAGCCATAAAGCACGCCAATGGCTTCCACGCCCAAAGCGTGTGCCCCTTCGATGTCATATTTCCGGTCGCCTACCATGGCAACGTCGCTTTTTTCTGCATTCATCCGTTCCAGCACATAAGCCACCACTTTGGTCTTATTATCCCGCTGGGATGCAGGGTCATCACCGCCGATGACCTCAAAATAATCTGCCAGACCGAAATGTGTCAGGATGCGCACAGCGGTGCTTTCATGCTTGGATGTAGCAACGGCAAGGCGTTTGCCCATTTTCTTCAGTTCTTCCAGCATTTCTTTTACGCCCGGATAAACGGCGTTTTCAAAAAGTCCCACGGAGAAATATCTCTCACGGAACACGGCTACGGCGTTGTCGATTTCTTCCTCTGTTTTCATGCCGAAAGCCTCACGGAAGCTATCCCGCAGGGGAGGCCCTACGATAAAGCCCAGTTTATCCGCTTCCCAAACTTCTCTGCCTGTTTTTTCCTGCATATGCTGTACGGAGCGGATGATGCCCTCCGCGGAATCTGTCAATGTGCCGTCCAAATCGAACAGGACGATGTTCTGCTGCCATTTTTTCATGGTTCCCAATCCTTTCTCTTTTGCTTTCGTACTATTTTACACCCTGCCTTTGCCCCTGTAAAGCTTCCCTTTTTCCTCATTTTTGGCTACACTGAAAAAAAGAAAAATTTTTTCAAAAAACTTTCGCAACTTTTTACGCGTCTCGTGCATCTAACAATCAGAAACACAAAATACTTCATCTTTTTCGGAGGAGATCCTATGAAAACCAAACGGGAAAAACAGACAGAAGACCTTCTCCTCAGTCAGTACAGCAGGTACTACCGATTGGCTTACAGCTATGTCCATAACGAACAGGACGCCCTGGACATCGTTCAGGAAAGCGCATACAAAGCCATGCGGGACTGCCGCAGCGTCCAGAACGACGCTTACCTCGGCACCTGGCTGTATCGCATCGTCATCAACACCGCTTTGGAATTTCTGCGGAAAAACAAGCGGGAAGATACGGTAGAGGAGGTGACAGAACCGCTGACAGCAGCCGTGGGGGATTACACCAATGAGCTCGCCCAGCTCCACAGCAAATGGGAACTGGAGGAAATGCTGGAACACCTCAATGACAGAGAGAAAAGCGTCATCATACTACGATTTTTTGAGGACTGTAAACTGGAGGACATCGCCCAGATCACAGGGGAGAACCTGAACACCGTCAAGGCACGGCTGTACCGGGCACTGCGAAAACTGCGGCCCGAAGCGGAACAGAATAGAATTTAGAAAGGAGCGTCGGGGGTTATGAAAACACAGGACGATCATAGAAGGGAGCCCATGGAAATGTGGAAAGAAGAGTATAACCAGATTCCCGTACCCCAAGAAGCAAGAGATAGAATAGAAGCAGGCATTACTAGAGCGAGATTAGAAAAGAAGAGGAGCGATCGTATGAAAAACATGAAACGTACCGGCGTGACCGCCGCAGCACTTGTACTCACATTTGGCATTGCCGTAAACGCCAGCCCCGTCGTGGCACAGGCTATGGACGGCATCCCCGTGATCGGCAGCATTGCAAGAGTGGTGACCATCCGCAACTACAACGAAAGTACAGACAACGGCATGATGGCTGACATCAGCGTGCCCCAGATCGACGGCAACGTAGCAGCCAACGCGGAAATGGACGCTTATGCAAAAGAACTCATTGCCCGTTATGAAAAAGAAGTCGTTGCCCAGCTGGGTCAGGAAGAAGGCCACTACGCATTGGAATCCAGTTATGAAGTGGTTTCCGACAACGACAAATATGTGAGCATCCGCATCAACACTGTGGAAACCATGGCAAGCGGCGCTGAATTCGTCAAAATCTTTACTGTAGACAAAGCTACAGGTCAAACCGTATCTTTGAAAGACTATCTGAACAGCCCTGAAAAACTGGAAGCTGTGAGCCAGAACATCAAAGACCAGATGGCAGCACAGATGGCAGAAGATGAAGGCAAAGTTTACTTCACAGAAGGCGAGCCCGGAGGCTTCACAGGTCTGACAGGGGATGAAAACTTCTATCTGAACGAAGCTGGTGAACTGGTCATCGTATTCGGTGAATACGAAGTAGCACCCGGTTACATGGGTACTGTATCCTTCACCATTCCCAAAGATGTAACAAAATAACCACTTTCGAGGATATCCTCATAACAAAAGGCACGGCATTTCCTTTCTGGAAATGTCGTGCCTTTTTCTTTATTCCGCACCCAGCAATACTGCCGCCAGAATTTCCGCCAGAGGTTCCATGGCGTTATGTACTTCTTCTTTGGTATTGGTCTGGGCACCCACTTCAATGAGGGTAGACCGTGGCAGCATGTGCAGGCTGAAGCGATAGGCATTGAGATAGATTTTCCGATTGAAGTCGGGAAATCTTGCCGCTGACTGGGTCTGCATCTGCAAACTGAATGCCAGATTATCGGAAACATAAGGGTTATCCAGCCCGGGTGTGGGCACTGCCTGCCCATTCTGATTCAAACGGCACAGCCCATTGAAAAACATGATTTTTGCTGTGGGTTTGCCATTGACTTCCGTCACCAGATGGGTACCTTCTGGAACGCCGTCCCGGTGCATGTCGATGCAGACCTGAATGGAAGGATTTTCCTCCAGAATCTTTCGGATATCCGGCTCCATACGTTCATAAGCCCCTGTGACCTGTCCTTTGCCATTGACCTGGTCGTACACCCCGTCATGGTGAAGAACTTCAATGCCGTACTTTTCTTCCAGCAGCTCCTTCAGATATTCCCCTGCCCCCCAGATACCTTCTTCCTTGCCTTTGCTCATATCGCTGTCTGCAAAGGCTTCGGAAATATGGGTATGGAAAATGAGCACTTTTGGACCATCCACATCTGTATCTATGGTGAAATCCTTCGCCAGCGCGTCATTGACGTTGATGTCCGTAGGCAGCAGCATGGTACGGGAATCGGTGGTGTAATAAGTTTTCTGGAGATAGGAAAAATCCTGCATGCGCTCCACTTCCTCCCGGGGCAGATAGGCTGCCGCCACCTGTTCTTCCTCTTTGAATTTCAGGTCATCGATGCCAAAAAGCCCCGTTTCTTTTGCGGGCTCCTCCTCCACTGTTTCCGTTTCTCCTGTGGTGTCTGCGCCTTCCTCTCCTGTGGGCTCCGCCGCCGATACTTGTCCCGGCAAAATCTCCCGCATGGCAAAAGCCGCGCCGCCCATGGGCCAGAGCACAGGCAGCGCCAGCAAAAACACACAAACGCCCAGCAGATTCCGGCGCAGGAGCCGTTTGTCCTTTTCTTTCTTCCCCATGGGCGTAACCTCCTTTCGGTCTGCAAATAGTTTATGCAGACAAAAAAGAGGATAGAACAAAAAAAGGAAATGCCGAAAGGCATTTCCTTTTTCGTTCAGAAACTAATTTCTTTTTTATTAACGATGCTGAGATATTCCCCCATGCAGCAGCCCATGACCACCACATTACAGGTGAAATATTCCCAGTTTCCGTCTTTGTATTCCACAACCGCCCCGGAGAGGAAGCCATTCACTTTCCGCTTACTGTCCTCGGCGTTTGTCTTGGGAAAGAGGGAAACAAATTCCTCCAGCGTACCGGAAAAAGCGATTTCCTTTGGCAGCTGTGCGCCGCCGGTCATGAGCCAGCTTTCGATCTGACGGGCAGAGAGCATATGCCCCGCTTCCCCGCCGGCTGCCAGCCACGCTTTCTGGGCTTCTTCGCTGCCGGAAAGGCAGACCAGAATCTCTTTTCCTTCTTTACGCAGGATGTCCAAAGCATTCTGTAACATCCGTTTCCCTCCTTATCTTTTCTTCATTACTTTGTTGCTTTTACTTTGATCCACAGTTCAGCCAGTTCTTTTTTCAGCACCTGGTTGTCTACGAAAACTTCGTCTTTTTCATAGCCAGAACGAGGCAGGTATGCTTCGTTATCTGCGAACAGGCCGCCTTCGCCGCTCAGTTCATCCAGAACTTCCTGGTTGGAAGAAGCATAGCCAACGTATTCGCTGTTGCCCAGAGATGCTTCATATGTCAGCACGTAGTTGATGAATTCGTGTGCCAGTTTGGGGTTTTCTGCGTTTGCAGGGATAACCATGGCGTCGCTCCACAGGTTTGTACCTTCTGTAGGCATCCAGAAGCTCATGTCGGGGTTTTCTTCCAGAATGGTTGTTGCGTCACCGCTGTAAACAACTGCGATGTCTTTTGTGCCGTTGATCATGCCGTCGATAACTTCGTCTGTTACATAAACGGGTTCCATGGTGTTGTTCATATCCAGCAGCCACTGATAAGCTTCCTGGATTTCATCCTGATTGTCTGTGTTCATG
>CATZIM010000101.1 GCA_958420075.1 uncultured Clostridia bacterium
TGCAAGGAAATTCCGGCAAAAATGTCATAAACTATTGGGGACAAACGTGAAATATCCTTTTGTTGTAAGGATTTATCAGAAGTATTAAAATGAAAACATCGAAAGGTTGGTTTTTAAAAATGTCACGAGTGAACCAGGGTGAGGAACAAAAATCCGGATTGACCTCACGCCAAAAAGCAATCATTCAGATTTTAACACAATTTACGGCAGCAAATCCCGTTACGGTAGCTGTCATATCTGACAAGCTGAAAATCAGTTCTCGCACAGTGCTGCGGGAAATGCCGAAGATTGAAGCTTGGCTGGCGGAACATGACTTTTCATTCCTGCGGAAGCCAGGGGTAGGCTTAGTGCTGGATGAAAGTCTGGAAACCAGAAGTCAGATTTTGGAACTGCTTAATGAAACAGACATTGTGCAGGCATATTCCAAAGAAGAACGACGCAGACTGATTTTAGGGGAATTGCTCTTTGCCAAAGAACCACTGAAGTTTTACTATTTCACATCAAAGTATAAGATTTCAGATGGTACGCTGAGCAACGACCTGGATCATCTGGGAGAATGGCTGCGGCAGTATCAGATCCATGTGATACGCAAGCCGGGTCTTGGTATCTATACAGAAGGAACTGAAGATCACTACCGACAGGCAATCGCCAATGCCATTTATGAATTTATGACGGAAGAGGAAATATTGGGACTTTTCCGGGAAAAGAAAGAAAAAAGAGAATCTGGTATTTCTGCTGCGGCACAAAGCCGATTGTTCCACTTCATTGATGATGAAACCTTTGAGATTGTAGAAAAGGTATTGTCAGAAGTAGAACAGCAGATGCATATCAAATATACGGACAGCGCATATATGGGGCTGCTGGTGCATATCGCTCTGGCAGTGAAGCGGCTTCGAAATTTTGAAAAAATCGAAATGGAAGCCCAGCGATTAGAATCTCTGAAGCGCTATCCGGAATATTCTGTGGCGGAAGAAATTGGCAGACGCATTGCCGAGCGTTTTGCCATTGATATCCCGCAGGAAGAGATTGGCTTTATCACCATGCACTGTATCAGCGCGCAGATCTGGCTCACAGGTCAGACGGATCATACTCTTGCCGAACGTATGAATACGCGCCAGCTGGTGAAAAATATGGTGGACATCATAGAAAGGGAAATGGGGATTTCCCTGAGCCAAAACGAGCAGCTTCTGACAGACTTGACAGAACATATTACGACGGTATCCAGCCGTTTGCGTCTGCATGTGAAAGTCAGAAATGCACAGTTAGAAACCATAAAAGAAAATTATGGTGAAATTTATCGGGCGACGGAAAAAGGTTGTCAGCTTCTGCGTCATGCCGTTGGTGTGTCTGAAGTGCCAGAAGCGGAAATTGCCTTCATTGCCATGTATATCTGCGCTGCTGTTGAGGATCAGCAGGCAGAACAGGGGAAAATACCCGTTGTCGTTGTATGTCCCACAGGGCTGGGTACATCTAAAATGTTAGCAGTACAGCTGACAAAGGAATTTCATAATCTGGAAGTGCGGGAGATTATATCAGCATTTCGCATTGATATACAAAAGCTGCAAAGAGAAGGAATACGCCTTTTGATCTCTACAGTACATCTGGACATCGATTTTCCTTATGTTTGTGTGAACCCCATTCTTTTGGAACAGGATAAAATTCTGCTGCGCAATGAACTGCGATTGTTGCCGACACAGCAGGCGCTGGTTCCACAGGAAAAACCAGTGCCCCATCTTTCTAAAGATGGGCTGGTATTTATGACAAGACTTGGTGAGGAAATTTTGCATTTGCTGGATCATGTGCAGCTGTTGGTTTTGCCCTATGCGCAGGACAAACAGGAGCTGTTGTACGTGGCATCCGGCATGTTTACGGAAACAAAAGAAGCAAGGGAACTGATTGCCGACAGCCTTGCAAAACGAGAACAGATTTCCTCTACATATATTCGGGATTTTCAGATGATGCTGCTGCATTGCAAGACCGGTGGAGTGAAGCATTGCTGCTTTGGATACATCAGGCTGAAAAGACCACTCTTTCAGTCAGAGGGCGTCATTGAAGGAGCCATTGTCATGTTGGTTCCAAAAGAAGGGGATTCTTTAGAAGCGGGATTGATGAGTGAGATCAGCAGTGGGCTGCTGGAGGATGAAGCATTCTTTTCCGCTGTTCAGAAAAAGGGAAGGATCAGCATAATCGAATCATTGGAAAAACGATTGATGCAATATTATCAAAAAACAATCAGTACAAGGATGGAGGGTTCTTAATGAAAAATAGCATTCAGAAATTCGGGAAATTCCTGAGTGCAATGGTTATGCCTAATATCGGGGCGTTCATTGCCTGGGGCTTTATTACAGCTTTGTTTATCGAAGCGGGCTGGATTCCAAATGAAAGACTGGCAACATTGGTAGATCCTATGTTGAAATACCTGATTCCCACTTTGATTGCATTCCAGGGTGGTAGAATGGTTGGAGGCGACCGTGGCGGTGTTATGGGTGCCGTTGCAACATTGGGTGTTATCGCCGGTTCCGAACAGACCATGCTCATCGGTGCTATGGCAATGGGTCCTTTTGCCGGCCTGGTTATCAAAAAGTTTGATAAAGCAGTGGAAGGTAAAATTCCCGCCGGCTTTGAAATGTTGGTAAATAACTTCTCTGTTGGGATTTTTGGTATGATTCTTGCAATCATTGGCTATTATCTGATTGGGCCTGTAATGGCAACCATTCTGGCAATCCTGACAGCAGGTGTAGAAATTCTGGTAACAAATAAACTGCTGCCTTTCGTAGCAATCTTCGTAGAACCTGCGAAGGTACTGTTCCTGAACAACGCCATCAACCATGGTATCTTCACACCAATCGGTATCGAACAGGCTGCAGAAACAGGTAAATCTATTATGTATATGCTGGAAGCAAACCCCGGCCCTGGTCTGGGTGTACTGCTGGCATACTGGGTATTCTCCAAAGACAAAGTGACAAAGAGTTCTGCACCCGGTGCAGTTATCATCCACTTCTTTGGTGGTATTCATGAAATCTATTTCCCTTATGTATTGATGAACCCTGTAATCATCATTGCACCTATCGTAGCATCCATCGTAACAATTTTCTATTACAGCATCATGGGTGCAGGTCTGGTAGGTCCTGCTTCTCCCGGTTCCATCATTGCGTTCCTGGCAGTAGCACCTAAGGGTGAAACACTGAAAGTTCTGATCGGTGTTGTTCTGGCTGCAGCAGTTTCCTTTGTAGTAGCATCTCCTATTGTAAAACTGTCCGGTAACAAAAACCTGGATGAAGCAACAGATAAAATGAAAAACATGAAAGCTGAAGCAAAGGGTCTGGCAAAAGCAAACGGCGAAATCAAGAAAATCGTATTCGCTTGCGACGCAGGTATGGGCTCCAGCGCAATGGGTGCTACAAAATTCAGAAATAGAATCGCACCTTTGAATCTGGGTATCACAGTTATCAATACTTCCGTAGATAATGTCCCTGCTGATGCAGATGTAGTTGTGTGTCAGGCAGTTCTGCAGGATCGTGCAAAAGCAAGCGCACCTCAGGCTGAACTGATTACCATTGGCAACTTCCTGGCTGACCCTAATCTGGATGCACTGTATGCATCTCTGGAAGCAAAAGCTTCCGGCGCAGGCGAACAGCCCACAGCTGAAGTGCAAGCAGAAGAAACCACAACAACAAACAATGGCATCATGGTTGCAGCTGGCATCAAAACAGGTCAGGCATCTGTAAGCAAAGAAGAAGCAATCACAGCAGCTGGTAAATTGCTCCACGAACTTGGCTATGTAAACGAAAGCTACATTCCCGCTATGCTGGAAAGAGAAAAAACTGTTTCCACATACATGGGTCTGGGCGTAGCAATCCCTCATGGCACATCTGAAGCAAAAGATGAAGTAAAGAAAACTGGTATCGTAATGCTGCAGTATCCCGAAGGCGTTGACTTCGGTGATGAAAAAGCTTATCTGGTATTCGGTATCGCTGGTATCGGCAACGAACATCTGGATCTGCTGGCAAAAATCGGTACTGTCATTGAAGAAGAAGAAAATCTGGATAAACTGAAAAAAGCAACAACTCCGGAAGAAATTCTGAAAATGTTCCAGTAAAAATAATTGAGAAGGTAAACGGATGTTACAGCCGGCTGTGGTGCATACTGCGGCCGGCTTGTCCGGGAGGAGGAATTTGGAATGAAAAAAGCCATTCAATTTGGTGCAGGCAATATCGGCAGAGGCTTTATTGGGGCTTTGCTGGCAGAAGCTGGTTATCATGTCGTATTTGCAGACGTAAACGAAGCTGTCATTGATAAAATCAATGCAGACGGCACTTATACTGTGCATGTAATGGACGTTACTTGCAGAGAAGAAAAGATCACAAACATCAGCGGTGTAAATTCCACAACTGATGCAGTTCTGGAAGAAATTACACAGGCTGAAGTGATCACAACAGCCGTAGGCCTGGTGGTTCTGCCTAGAATCGCGCCTGCTATTGCAAAAGGCATTACTATGCGTATGGAAAGAGGCATCACAGACTGTCTGAATATCATTGCCTGCGAAAATGCCATCAAAGCAAGTTCTCAGCTGAAAGCAGCTGTTTATGAAATTCTGGATGAAAAAGGGAAGGCTTATGCGGACCAGTATGTTGGCTTCCCGGATTGTTCCGTAGACCGTATCGTTCCTCCTGTGAAGAGCGAAAATTTCATTGACGTAGTTGTAGAAAACTACTATGAATGGAATGTGGAACAGGTTTCCTTCAAAGGTAAAATTCCTGCCATCAAAGGTATGAATCTGGCAGACAATTTGATGGCATATATCGAAAGAAAACTGTTTACACTCAATACAGGACATGCCATCACTTCTTATCTGGGTTATCTGAAAGGATACCACACAGTAGATGAAAGCATCGGCGATGAAAAAATCTACGAAACTGTAAAAGCAGCCATGCAGGAAAGCGGCGCTGGTTTGATTGAAAAATATGGCTTCGACAGAGAAGCACATATGGCTTATATCGAAAAGATCATTGGCCGTTTCCGTAATCATTATCTGGAAGATGATGTTGCCCGTGTTGGCAGAGAACCTCTGCGTAAACTGAGCGCAACAGACCGTCTGGTAAAACCTATGATGACTGCTGTTGGTTATGGTCTGCCCGTAGAACACCTGCTCATCGGTATCGGTGCAGCCCTTCATTATGACAATGCCGCAGATCAGCAGAGTGTAGAACTGCAGGCAAAGATCAAAGAAAATGGCGTTCGTGCTGCTTTTTCCGAAATTTCCGGCGTAACAGATGCGGCAATTCTGGACAAAGTAGTAGAAAAGTATGATAATATAAAAGCGTATCTGTAAGATATAATTTTTTAAAGAAAAAGGAGAAAAAATATTATGGTATCTAAAAAAGTAGTTGTTACAAATAAAACAGGTCTGCATGCTCGTCCCGCATCCAATCTGGTTGCATTCTGCAAAAATTACAACAGCAAAATTTTCCTGTCTAATGGCGAAAAGAAAGTAAGCGCAGCAAGCATCATCCACGTACTGACACTGGGCGTAAAAACAGGTACAGAACTGGAAGTTATCGCAGAAGGCGAAGATGAAGCAAAAGCAGTAGAAGATGTTGTAAAATTCATCGCAGAACTGGAAGACTAAGAAAAGAAAAACGGTGAAGGGGAGTGAGCAAAATGATGAAGACATATACTGTGGCAAAGGCAGCATCCAAAGGCATTGTCATGGGTAAAGCCTTTGTGGCTGTTCAGGAAGATCTGACAGCTGACAGCAGAAGCATTAAAGATTCCGAAAGAGAAATGGAATGGCTGAAATTTCAGAAAGCAGTGAAAGATGCAGTGGAAGACCTGCGGGTTCTGGCAAAAGATTCCGACATTTTCGCGGCGCATCTTGATGTTGCGGAAGATACAGTGCTCCATGATTCTGTGGAACTGAAGATCAACAGCGAAAATAAAAATGCACAGCTTGCTCTCGAAGAAACCGTTGCGGAAATCGTGACCATGTTTGAAAGTCTGGATGACGAGTATCTCAGAGAAAGAGCTGCTGACATCAAAGACGTTGGCAAACGTATCATGTGTGGTCTGAAAGGAATCAAGAGCAATCCTTTCGAAGGCATCAACGAAGATGTGATTGTTGTTGCGGAAGATCTGGCACCTTCTGATACAGCCAACATGGATTTCCGTTATATCAAAGGCTTCATCACAGAAGCCGGCGGCGTTACCAGCCACGTTTCCATTATGGCAAGAAGCATGGAAATCCCTGCTTTTGTGGGTGTGGCTGATTTCCGCAAAAACGTTACAAACGAAGACTATATCATTCTGGATGCGGTAGGCAAAGAAATTATCGTAAATCCCGATGAAAAAACGAAGGAAGTATATCGGAAAAAGGCAGCGGAATACAAAGCCATGAAAGCGGAATTTGAAAGCATGAACAATCTGCCTGCAACAACTACAGACGGCAGAACTGTGGAACTGTTTGCAAATGTCGGCAGCATTGTGGATGTAGAAAATGCTGTTACTCGTGGTGCGGAAGGTATTGGCCTGTTCCGCAGTGAGTTCCTGTATATGGAAAATACAAAATTCCCTACAGAACAGGAACAGTATGACGCTTATAAAAAAGCTATCGAAACCATGAAACATCCCGTCATCATCCGTACACTGGATATTGGCGGCGATAAAGAACTTTCTTATTACAAATT
>CATZIM010000102.1 GCA_958420075.1 uncultured Clostridia bacterium
AGGCTCTGCCGGTGGGGTTCTGGAAATTAGGAATCACATACAGCAGTTTTACTTTTGGATTTTCTGCCAGTACACGTTCCAGATCAGAGATCACAATACCATCTTCATCGGTATCTACGCCCAGGAAGCTGCATCCATAAGGACGGCAAGCATTGATACCACCCAGATAGCTGGGGTTTTCTGCTACAACGATGTCGCCTTCATCCAGGAACAGCATAGCTGTCATTGCCAGACCCTGCTGAGAACCAGTGGTTACCACAATGCTTTCTGTTTTGGCATCTACGCCTTCTTTTTTTTGCATTCTTTCTGCCAAAACCTGAAGCAGTTCCGGATTGCCTTTGGAAAGACCATACTGGAAAGCCTGTTTACCTTTCTTTTCGATCATTTCCATGGTGGATTTTTTCAGATCTTCCATTGGAAACAGATCGGGATCAGGCAGACCAGCTGCGAAAGAAATGACACCCTGCTTGCTTGCGATTCTTTTCTGCACGCTTCTGATTGCGGAAGGTTTTACCCTGTCCATACGAATTGAATAACCCATAACATTACCTCCTAAATAAATGCTTTCCGCACAAAATTCTTCCTTTATATATACACAATATTATTTCGCAGCTGCCAGGCATGCCAGCGCAATGGAATTGATCTTGATTTCCGGTGTATCGGAACGGCTGCCCAAAATAACGGGTGCCGCTGCTCCCAAAACGATGCCTGCCCATTTTGCGCCGTTAAACTGCAGCCAGGATTTTCCCATGATATTACCTGCTTCGATATTGGGGAAAATCAGCAGATCCACTTCTCCGGCAATCTTGCTGTCGATTCCCTTATGTTCTGCGGCGTGTTTATCAAAAGCTACGTCGAAAGCAATGGGGCCTTCCGCGGTACAAGGAGGAAGTTCTCCTTTCTTCACCATTTCCACCAGTGCTGCCGCATCAACGGTAGAGATGACCTTTGGATCTACCATTTCATTGGCTGTCAAAATTGCCACATTGGGATTTTCAAAACCAAGGTTCTTCATGGCGTTCAAAGCACTGCGCATGATCACTTTTTTCTGTTCCAGATCAGGCGCTACGTTGATGCCGCTGTCGGAGCAGTAAATCAGTTTATGATACTGAGGCAGTTCATACACTGCCAGCAGACTCAGCAGATTGCCTGTACGCAGGCCGTATTCTTTGTTCAGTACGCCGCGCATATACACCGCAGTATTGACAATCCCTTTCATCAGGACATCCGCTTTTTTATTTCTCACCAGTTCCACAGCTGTTTTCATTGCTTCCGCTTCATCGGGGCAATCCACCAATTCGTAATCTGTAAAACCGATCTTATCTCCAATCTCGCGGATTTTTGCGCCATCCCCTACCAAAACAGGTTTAATGAAGCCAATTTTCGCCGCATCCCGAACCGCTGACATAACTGCTTCGTCCTGTGCAACAGCTACACTAACGGTTCTGGGTTCGATGGATTTTACTCTTTCCAGCAGATCCGTAAAATTTTTCAGCATATTTTTACCGCCTTTCTTCCTATATAATAGCAATCAAATCAGAGATACTCTTTCGCTTCTTCTTCACCACTCAGAACACGCAGTGCACCCAGTGCCAAAGCTTCCATTTCCATTTCACCGGGAACAACAGCTTTGGGAGCCAGATAAGCAACTTTTTCATATACGTCATTCACGATTTTTTCGGAATAAGCAATGCCGCCTGTAAAGATTACCCGGTCAACTTTTCCTTTCAGAGAAGCTCCATAGAGAGCAATTTCTTTTGCAACCTGATAGATAAAGGCATCCAGAATCAGTTTTGCTTTTTCATCACCGTTTGCCGCTCTTTCTTCCACTTCTCTGGCATCTTTGGTGCCAAGGTAATCATACATACCGCCTTCCGCACTGACTTTGCGAACCATCTGCTCTCTGGTATACTTGCCGGAGTAACAAAGCTCGATGAGCTGATATGCCAGCAAGCCGCCGCTTCTTTCCGGAGAGAAAGGACCATCGGTTCTGCCGCCGCTGCCGTCGATCATTTTGCCTTTTTCATGGGCTACGATGGAAATGCCGGAACCAAGATGGGCTACGATGAAATTGAAATCTTCATATTTGCCGCCCATATCTTCTGCTACTTTTCTGGAAACCGCCTTATGGTTCAATGCATGGAACCAGCTGAATTTTTCCAGATCAGAAATACCTGTGATTCTTGCTTCGGGAATCATTTCATCTACAGAAACGGGGTCGACAACAAAGGAAGGTACGCCGATCTCATCACCGATGTTTCTTGCAATGACTGCACCCAGGTTGGAAGCATGTTCGCCATTGATGGCATTTTTCAGATCTTCCACCATTCTGTCGTTTACCCGATAAGTACCGCCTGGAATGGCTTTCATCAGACCGCCTCTGCCTACAACGCAGTCGAATTGATCCAGAGAAAATCCTTCTGCTTTCAGGAGATCAACGATCATATTTTTGCGATATTCATATTCATCAAATACATGAGGGAACTGTTTCAGATCTTCTCCTGTATGTGTAATGCTCTTTTTCAGGACCTCTTTCTTATCTTCATAGACAGCAACTTTTGTTGATGTACCACCTGGGTTGATGACCAGTAAATACATAGCAGCACTTCCTTTCTTTATGTTCTATTGTGTAGAACCTTATTCTATTTTTGCTTCGCTGTACTAATATAAACACAATTCTGTTCTAATGTCAACAACTTTGTTCTATTTTGTATGCGAATTGTTTAACACTTACATTTTTTGCATGCAAAAAATATACAAATTATCCATGTCACGTTTCGACATAGGTTTCTGCAAAAAGCATCACAAAACTATATATCATTCTTTGCTGGAACTTTTCACACCACTTCTCCTCTTTTTTTTGCAATAAAAAAAAGACGCCCCGTGGCGCCCTCTGTTTCAACAAACCATATTCTTTTTTCGCCAAACGACAATGCTGTCTCTCAAAAATGTTTCTGACAAAAATAACATAGCTGGAACCCAAAGATTCCAGCTATATTTGTTTTCTTATATGGCAATCTTGAAAGAAAAGCCTTTTTTCCATGCAAATCATTTTAACTTTTCAGAAATCTCTCTGCCTACTTCCATCAATCGTTTGATTTTTGTTTCATAGGTGCTATCTTTGATTCTTGTGGTAGGTCCAGACAAACTAATGGCAGCTACTACCTGTTTTGTGGAGCCTTTCATAATAGGAACTGCGATACAGGTCAAACCCAATTCACGTTCTTCATCATCCACAGCGTATCCCTGTCTGCGCACCATTTCCAATTCTTTTTCCAAACCTTCGATGGTAGTGATGGTTCTTTCCGTGTATTTCGTCATTGGAAATTTTTCATACACACTCAAATCAATTTGATCTTTAAACGCCATGAGGCACTTCCCTACCCCGGCACAATAACACTCATTTCTGGAACCCAAGTCAGAATTAAATCCAAGAATCTGCTTGTTTTCTTCTTTGTAGATCATCACGCTGTGATAAGGGCCGCCATCGCTGTGCTCCAATACAGACACATTCACCGCTTCTTTGAATTCATCATGAAGCTGCTTTGCATAGGGCTGGATGACTTTCTGCAAGCCAATCTTTTCGCCGATGCTGTTGCCAATGACAAAAAGCTTCATACCAAGACCATACTTTTCTGTTTCTGGATTCTTTTCCACAAAGTCCTTGCTTTCCAATGTTGCCAATGTCCGATAAACCGTACTCTTGTATATATCCAGATCTTTACTGATCTGTGTGATAGAAACTTCTTTTCCCTGTTCATAGAGATAATTCAAGATGTCCAAAGCACGATCTACTGAATTGATGATAACTGAAGTCATATAATCCCCACCTTTCTGTTCTATTGAATAGAACCCGTTTTTCACATTACCATAAAATCCCATGAAAAACAAGAGGCTTTCCAACGGATTTTTATCCATACATATTGTGCATATTGCACATAATTCAAAAAAAAAGAATATTGGGAGTTGACATGTATAAATTCCAGTGCTATGATTGAGCCAAATTCTAGAACATCGTTTTATCTAGTAGAACACAGGAGGTGCAATTCATGAAAGTATTGGTAAAACCGGAAAGATGTAAAGAATGTGGACTGTGTGATGCATTCTGTCCCAAAAAGGCAATCAGCCACGCGGATCATACCAACCTGGCTGGATATCATCCGGTCGTAATTGATGATGAAAAATGCATCGGCTGCGGTATTTGCTATACCACATGTCCCGATGGCGTATTCCATGTATTGGGAAAATAAATGAAGGAGGATTAGAAAATGGCTGAAATGATGAAAGGCAATATCGCAATTGCAGAAGCTGCCGTGCGGGCAGGGGTTCGCCTGTATGCCGGTTACCCCATTACCCCGTCCAGCGAAATTATGGAATATCTGTCCTGGCGTCTGCCGGAAGTTGGCGGCGCTTTTGTACAGGCAGAAAGTGAACTTGCAGGTATCAATATGGTTTATGGCGCATCCAGCTGCGGCGTCAGAGTTCTGACCGCTTCTTCCGGCCCTGGTATCAGCTTGAAACAGGAAGGGATCTCCGTTCTTTCTGACGAAGAACTGCCTGCACTAGTTATCAACGTTGTTCGTTACGGCAATGGCCTTGGTACTCTGTTCTCCTCTCAGTGCGACTATTTGAGAGAAACTCGCGGCGGCGGCAACGGTGACTATAGATGCATCGTTCTCTGCCCTTCCAGCATTCAGGAAGCTGTGGACATGGTTTCTACCGCTTACGAACTTGGTGAAAAATACAGAGTTGTTGTTGTTATGATGACAGAAGGCGCACTGGGTCAGATGATGGAACCCGTTACACTGCCTGAATTCCAGGAACCCAAACGGAATTACTGGGGCTTTGACGGCAAATACTCCTATAAGAAAATCGGTATTTTCGATAGAGATTCCAAAAAAGAAGCTGTTGAACTGAACAAAAAATACGCTGAAATCAAAGCAAATGAACAGCGTTGGGAAGAAGAAGGCATTGAAGATGCTGACTACGTATTCGTTGCTTACGGTGTTCCCGGCAGAAGCACACTGGGTGCCATTCGCGAACTGCGGGCAGAAGGTCACAAAGTTGGCTTGATCAGACCCATCACTGCATGGCCCTTCCCCGAAAAAGCCTTTGAACACATCAACAAGAATGTAAAAGGCATCATCACTGTTGAAGCGAACGCTACCGGTCAGCTGGTAGAAGACGCGGCTCTCTTTACCAAAAAAGTTCTGCGCGCAGATATTCCCGTTTACGCACTGCCTTTCGTTTACGGCGTGCCTCCCATCCGTGAAATCAAAGCCAAATTCGCGCAGATCCTTGCAGGCGAAATAAAGGAGGTATATTAAGATGGCTGTTGAAAGAAAAGTACCCGCAATTATCGACAATCCCATGTCCTTTTGTCCCGGCTGCGGTCACGGTATCATTATCCGCCTGATCTGCGAATGTCTGGAAGAACTGGGACAGGATCAGAATATCATTTTCCCTATCGGTGTTGGCTGCTCCTCCAACCTGGGCGGCGGCTTAGTGACAGACCGTCTGCACTGTCCTCACGGCAGAGCCGGCGCTGTTGCAACTGGTATGAAACGTGTCAATCCCGATAACATCATCATCACTTATCAGGGTGACGGCGATGCTTATAACATCGGTATTGCTGAATCTCTTAATGCCGCTTACAGAAACGAAAACATTACCGTTATCACAGTCAACAATACCAACTTTGGTATGACCGGCGGTCAGATGAGCGTTACCACCATGGAAGGTCAGAAAACATCCACTTCCACTCATGGTCGTGACTGCTCCATCACTGGGTTCCCCATGCGTTTCCCTGAACTGGTTGCATCTCAATTCCACGTTGCCTACGCTGCACGCGGTACTGTCAGCAGCCCTGCACATATCAATCAGCTGAAAGGCTACATCAAAAACGCCATCGAAGCGCAGATGAACAAAGAAGGCTATTCCATTGTTGAAGTGCTTTCTCCCTGCCCCATCAACTGGAATCTGACACCCATTAAAGCAATGGAACGCATTGACAATGAATTGATTTCCTATTTCCCTCTGGGAGAATTTAAACAAAGGAGCGTGAAAGAAGCATGAAAGAAATGGTTTTCGCTGGTTCCGGTGGTCAGGGTGTTCTGACCTGCGGTCTGATTATGTCTGATATTGCTGTTAGCAAAGGAATGAATGCCACATGGTCTCCTTCCTACGGTTCCGCAATGCGCGGCGGCACTGCTAACTGTACCGTAAAATATGGCAATGATTACATCTACAATCCTCAGCAGGAACAGCCCGATGTTCTGCTGGCAATGAACGAAGAATCTTTCCGTATGTTTATGCCAATCGTTGCACCTGGCGGCATTTGTGTCATCAGTGATATGGTTACTTGCGATACAAACATCCGTGACGATGTAAAAGTCGTAAGAATCCCCTGCATGCAGATTGCAGATGAAATCGGCAATCCCAAAGGCGCAAACATCATCATGACAGGCGCTATCATCCATTTGGTAAAAGACTTCACGAAAGAAGAAGCCATCGAAGCAATGAACAATATGTTTGCAAAAAAAGGCAAAGCAAAATTCGCAGAATCCAACACCAAAGCACTGACTGCTGGTTACGATGCTGTGAAAGATTGATCCTA
>CATZIM010000103.1 GCA_958420075.1 uncultured Clostridia bacterium
CTGGCTGCCTGCGCTTTTCCTCGGCCTTCTGCAACAGATTCTGCAAAGTTTGCAAACAAAATCGTGATAAACAATACGATACATACAAGCATGTTATACAGCCGAAGATTGATATCCTGACTGACATCCCCAAACAGTCCAGGTACAATAGACAAAATCAGAGAAATGATGCAGCCAATTTCAACCACAAACATGACAGGATTTTTCATCATGTACCGTGGATTTAATTTTGCAAAGGAACCGATAATCGCCTGATGCATAACCTCAGGTGTAATCAGTTTCTGGTTTTGTTTCTTACTCATAGTGATGATGCCTCCTTATGACCAAAGGGTAAGATGCTCTGCAATAGGTCCCAATGCCAATGCAGGGAAGAATGTCAGTGCAGCGAAAATGTATACGACAAATACCAGGATAACCGCAAAGGCAACATTATCCGTATGCAATGTACCTACTGTATCACTGACAAATTTCTTCCGCATCAGTGAGCCGGCAATTGCCAACTGAATTACAATGGATAGGTACCGACCAAAGAACATGACAAGGCCAGTTGTAATATTCCAGAAATAACTGTTATCAGCAAGGCCTTCAAAACCGGAACCATTGTTTGCCGCTGAAGATGCGTATTCATAAAGCACCTGTGATAAGCCATGGAAACCGGGATTGGTAATTCCTTCTGTCCCTGCCGGCACCGCAACTGCCAATGCAGAAAATGCCAAAATCAAAAGTGGATGAATGATAATACACAACGCTGCCAGTTTCATTTCTCTGCCTTCAATTTTTTTGCCAAGATATTCAGGTGTACGGCCAATCATCAAACCGCAAATGAAAACCGCTAAAATTGCATACATGATCATATTCATCAAGCCAACGCCTTTCCCGCCGAACACAACATTCAGCATCATATGCAGCATTGGAATCATGCCACCCAATGGCGTCAAAGTATCATGCATATTGTTTACGGTACCTGTTGTAAAGGATGTAGTTGTCGTGGTAAACATTGCAGACTGTGCAATGCCAAAACGGACTTCTTTCCCTTCCATACTGCCCATGGACTGTGTCAAACCAACATTTGCCAAGGCAGGGTTGCCCTGACTTTCTGCCCAGAAACATACACTCAAGCCAATGACAAAGAGGATTCCCATTGCAAGGAAAACGGATCTGCCTTCTCTGCCAAAGAATTTCGTTGTCAGGCTGGATTTTACTGCAACGTCATTTTCCAAAGCAGCCTGTGCTTTACGATCTCTGACCATTTTGCCAAAAGTAATGACGCAAGCCCCCGGGAGAAGCATCATAGAATATAATTCAATCAAGTTTGAAAGCATGGTAGGGTTTTCCATAGGTGTTGTAGAGTTTGCACCAAAGAAGCCGCCGCCATTTGTGCCTAAGTGTTTGATAATCTCCACTGCCGCGACAGGTCCGGTAGCAATGGTTTGTTTCATTCCTTCAATGGTATCCACCACAATGTTTGCGCTCAGATTCTGGGGGACGCCCTGCCATACCAGAAGCAAGCCACCCACAAAGGAAAATGGAAGCAGAATACGCGTTATCACTCTTACCATGTCCATATAAAAGTTGCCGACACATTCTTTTGTTTTTCCTGCCAGGCCTCGGATAAAAGCAATGCATGCCGCATAGCCGCTGGCAGCTGATACAAACATCATAAATGTAATAACCAGCAGCTGAGAAAAATAAGATAATCCACTCTCACCGGAATAATGCTGCAAGTTTGTATTGGTCATAAAACTGATGATGGTATTAAAGGAAAGCGTTTCTTCCATAGAAGCAATCCCATTGGGATTTAAAATGGAAATAGACTGTATCCTCAAAATCAGATATCCGATGAAAACCATTACCGCGTTTGTTGTCAGCAAAGCAACAGCATACTGCCACCAATTCATGCCTTTTTCTGGATGAATACCACTGATTTTATAAATCACACCATCTATCCGATTCATAACCGGATCTGCAAATGTTTTTTGCCCTGTTGAAATGTGATACAACTAATTGCCTACAGGAATGACAAGTGCAATAAAAATGGCAATTGTCACAATTAATTCCAACATAATCATTTCCTCCCTAAAGTATCAAAATCTATCTGGATGCACTAGCGCATATATCAGATATACACCCAGCGATATCACAACTGCGCCAAGAATGATCATTTCTGTTTCCTCCTTATTCCTTCAATCGTTATTCATTTGAATCCACTTGTTTTTTACACCAATGCACCAATAAATTGACCAAACCAAAACAGATAATCAGTATCGCTACCATTGCAAGATCGAGCATATTTTTACTTCCTCCTTTTTCATTCACTTTTTATGGACTTATTTTAGCAAGGTCCCTATCAATATGGGCTAAGGAAAACGCAGCGGGAATTAAAACCATATAAAGAAAGCAATTTCAAAAACTGTATTCACAAAAAAAGAACAGAATCTATTTTTGATTCTGTTCTTTTCATAACGTAATGCATTAACAGTCTGATGAACGAATATCTACTTTCTCCCATGGCAATGTAAATGTAAAAACAGCCCCTTGTGGTGTATTGTCAGAAACAGATATCTTACCTCCATGTGCCATAACGATAGATTTACATAAATTTAGTCCCAGTCCAAGCCCTCTACGGTTATCTTCTTTTCCTTGATATGCGGTATAAAACATATCAAAGAGGTGTTTTTTGCTCTCATCATTCATTCCTGGTCCATTATCGGAAATTTCAATATAGACCCAGTCTCCTTTCCTATATGCAGACAAGTTGATTTCTGAGCCAACAGGCGTATATTTAATGGCATTGTTCACAATATTGATAATCACTTGTATCATCAAATGCACATCCATTTTCGCCATCAGCAATTCATCTTTTACCTCTGCATGAACCACATGATCTTTCACCTGTCTGTCTACATGACGTAATGCCTCATCAAAAACTTCTGTTAAAAGCTGCGGCTCCAGTTTCAGCTTCATAGAACCATTTTCAACTCTGGTGATTGACAAAAGATTTTCTGTCAAATTCATGAGCCACATTGCATCATCATAAATAGAAGTATACAATTCCTGCTTTTTTTCCTCTGGCAAAAGGGATTCCTGATCCATAAGAATCGCGGCATTTCCACTGATTCCTGTAAGGGGCGTACGTAAATCATGCGAAATGGACCGCAATAAATTCGACCGAAGTTTTTCCTGATGCGTTCGCATCTCGATATTATATTTTTCCTGACTCAACCTTCTTCTTTCCATAATGATGCCACATTCGTTTAGAATGGCAATGATCAGATTCTTTTCAAAGGGGTCTAACGGCTCATAGGATTTTATGGGAATTCCCACAATCCCCATGACTTCCTGCATACCTCTGACGGAAAGATAATAGTTTTTTACATTAGACAGTGTATTGGTGGTTGCTCCCGCATGTTTATTATTCTTTTGCACCCATTGGGCAACAGCCTTTTCTTCTAATGTAAATCGGTCAAACATTTCTTTTTCTTTGTCTTTTGGCTCTACAGAAAACGCTAACTCCTTATCTGGATAAGAAACGGCATACAAAATGGGTCTGTTTAAAAGGGCTTCCAATTGTTCCGCACCTTTTTGCAATATTTCTTCTTCGTTCTTCCCTTTTTGCAATTTCTGTATACTGCTAATCAAAAGTTCTGTGTAATATGCTTTTTGCGATGCTTGTCTTGCCTGCCTTTGTACCCTTGTGGCAAGTGTACTGGAAAGGACACTGGTCAGCAGCATAATGAAAAAAGTAATTGGATAATCCGGATCTGCACTCAACGAAAATCTTGGTTCCGTAAACAAATAATTAAATATCACAACACTGCATATGGAAGATATAACGCCACATAAGTATCCTCTTGTTACAATGGATGAAAGCAGCACTCCCAAAATATAAATCATAATGATATTGGCTTCTCTCATTCCAAACTGAAAGAAAATCATTCCAATGACAGATGCACAAACAAGAATCAAAAATGTCTTGATTAAATCCTTTGTTGTGATGACTGTATCTTCTATGGGAAAAAACATCTTTTTCCGAAACAATGGCTGCTGATCAGGTATGATATAGATATCTATATTGGCTGCAAGTTCCGTCAGACGGTCCACCATATTCTTTTTCCCAAACAAAGTGCTTTGCCTATGATTCGTTCGCCCCATAACAATTTTCGTTACACCGCTCACTTTCGCATATTCAGCGATTTGTACGGCAGGTTCTTCCCCATAAACTGTAGCAATTTGCGCCCCTAACTGTTCTGCCAAACGAATATTTTCTTTTAAACGCTTTGCGTTTTCTTCGGATATTTCAGCTTTTTTCGATGTTTCCACGTATAATGCGGTGAAACCACTATGAAATGCTTCTGCCATACGTGCCGCTGTTCGAATTACTTTTTTATTGGATGGCGCTGGTGATAAACAGATTAAAATATGTTCCCCTGCCCTTGCTGCCGACTCTTTCCTTTCCTTTTTAGCCGTTCGATTCAAACGATCTGCAGTACGTCTCAAAGCAATTTCACGTAATGCCGCCAGATTTTCTTTTGTAAAAAAGTGGTTTAATGCTCTCTTCGCCTGACTTTCTTTATAGACTTTTCCTTCATGCAAACGGAAAATCAAATCGTCCGGTTCTATATCAACTACTTCCACCTGCGCAGCTGAATCAAAGACGTCGTCAGGTATCCTTTCTTTTACAGAAATTCCTGTAATAGATGCCACCAAGTCATGTAAAGATTCCAAATGCTGCACATTGACTGTGCTGTAAACATCAATGCCTGCCCGTAGCAATTCTTCCACATCTTGATATCTTTTCAGGTGTCTGCATCCAGATGCGTTACTATGAGCCAATTCATCTACTAAAACCAATTCTGGTTTTCGCGCAAGAACGGCATCTAAATCCATCTCTTTTAATGTCATGCCACGATAACTGATTTCTTTATTAGGAATTTCTTCCAATCCGTTTAATAAAGCAAGGGTATCTGGTCTGGTATGTCTTTCCACATACCCAACGACAACATCCTTGCCATTATTTTTAGCTTCATGAGCCGCTTCTAACATAGCATACGTTTTCCCAACACCCGCAGCATATCCAAAAAAAATCTTCAATTTGCCAGTAAGACTTTCCTCCTGTTCTTTTTGGATGATTTCTAATAGTTCCTCTGAACTAGGCCTTTTTTCCTCCATATACTTTATCCTCTCATATTCTAAATTAACAGTGCAGTAATATATCTTTCATTTTTATTTTATTATCTTACGCCCCAAATAAATAAGGCATAAACAATGCACTTTTCATATAAAGATAGGATTAAGGTTTGAAATTTATAAGATAAAAATCCGCTACAACAGATCAACATCTATTTCTATTTTCTAGCGTTTTTGTGCCAGTACTATTTTTCATATGGACAATGTATCAGTCAATCAACCTTACCTGTCATTCATTATTTAGGCGTAAACAATACGCAATACATACTTCTGTCTTTGTATCAGGATACATTCAAAGCAATAACTGTTGATGTGATTAATATAATAAACAGAGTGTTTAAATATTGTTAGGGCCAACCAATATTTTGAGAATATATATGAAGTTTCACTTCTTATTACTTTAATAACATATCCTTTCAATATTTTCACCTCTTCATATAATCAAATATTTTTGTTGAAACTACAGGCTTTTCAGCCCTATGTATCTTCTTCAAAAAGTGGTTGTTTTTGTTTTGCAGAGTCTTAAAAACAAACTATCTTATCATCAATAATTCATATTAGGGGTATACACTTTAGTAAGTTTGCCAAACTATTGCCATCTGCTTTTTTAATTATGAATTTTATAGCTGTTTAACCATTTTGCAGTAGCCGCACTGGAATGATCAATAATTTCACTGTATCCAAGATCCATCTGTCCAATAACCTCCATATCTTCATCTGAAAGTTCAAAATCCCAAATATCCAGATTTTCTTCAATGCGATTTTTATGAACAGATTTTGGAATCACAACGACACCTCTTTGAATATGCCATCTAAGAATAACCTGAGCTACCGTTTTTCCATATTTCTTTCCGATTTCTGTAAGTATAGGATTATTAAAAATATCTTTTTGCCCTTCTGCCAAAGGTCCCCATGCTTCGATTTGCACACCAAGTTCCCGCATATTTTCTATTGCTGTTTTCTGTTGGAAAAACGGATGACACTCCACTTGGTTTACCATTGGCGCTATTCTTGCATTGATACACAAATCTGTTAATCTTTCCGGATAAAAATTGCAAACACCGATTGCTCTTATTTTCCCTGCATCATATAATTCTTCCATCACCCTCCATGAGCCATAGTAATCATTCATTGGCTGATGAATCAAATACAGATCCATATAGTCCAGCCCCAAATTGTTAAGCGATGTTTGAAATGCTTTTTTTGCATTCTCATAACCCGCATCCTGCATCCACAACTTTGTTGTGACAAATATTTCTTCGCGTGGAATGCCACTTTTCTCAATGGCTCTTCCAACCGCTTTTTCATTCATGTAAGCAGCTGCCGTATCGATCAGCCGATAGCCTGCTTTTAATGCTTCTGTTACTACCTTTTCACATTGTGCAGCATCAGCGATCTGAAAAACTCCAAATCCTTCC
>CATZIM010000104.1 GCA_958420075.1 uncultured Clostridia bacterium
AGACGGCCCTGTACTGGAAAAGGAGGAAATCAAGTGGTAAACACAAAAGTAACACTCAGCGGCATTACGCTGGATAACCCCGTGATTCCCGCCAGCGGTACTTTCGGCTATGGCTACGAATTTGCGGAACTGTATGATATCAACATTCTGGGTTCCTTCTCTTTCAAAGGAACAACCAGAGAACCCCGTTTCGGCAACCCTACACCCCGTATTGCAGAATGCACCGCAGGGCTCATCAACTCCGTAGGGCTTCAGAACCCCGGCATTGACAAAGTTATTTCCGAAGAACTGCCTAAAATGCGCAAGTGCTTCCATAAACCTGTCATTGCCAACATCAGCGGTTTTTCCGTTGACGAATACGCTTACTGCTGCGAACGCATCGACAAAGAAGATCAGGTTGGCATCATCGAAGTCAATGTCAGCTGCCCCAACGTACATCACGGCGGCATGGCATTCGGCACCAGCCCCGAAGCAGCGGCAGAAGTAACCAGAGCCGTAAAGGCAGTAACCACAAAACCCGTTTACATCAAACTGAGCCCCAATGTAACAGACATTGCGGCTGTTGCAAAAGCATGTGAAGAAGCAGGCGCAGACGGCATCAGCCTCATCAACACCATGATGGGCATGCGCATTGACCTGAAAACAAAACGCCCCGTTATCGCTAACAAAATGGGCGGTTTCTCCGGCAGCGCCATCTTCCCTGTGGCTGTCCGCATGGTATATCAGGTAGCGGAAGCTGTAAACATCCCCGTCATCGGTATGGGCGGCGTTTCCTCAGCAGAAGACGTCATCGAAATGATGCTGGCAGGCGCTACTGCCGTACAGGTAGGCGCAGCCAATCTGGTAGACCCCTTCGCATGCAAAAACATCATCGAAGACCTGCCCCGCGTCATGGAGCAGTATGGTATCAAAGATCTGAATGAAATCATTGGAGGTGCTCACAAATGAACAGAGATGTCATCATCGCTTGTGACTTCAACAGCAAAGAAGACCTGTATGCCTTTCTGGATCGCTTTACAGAAGAAAAACCCTTCCTGAAAATCGGTATGGAACTGTTCTATGCGGAAGGTCCTGAAATCGTAAGAGAAATCAAGGCAAGAGGCCATAAAATCTTCCTGGATCTGAAGCTGCACGATATTCCCAACACTGTAAAAAAAGCTATGGCAGTCCTGTCCCGTCTGGATGTTGACATGTGCAACGTACATGCCGGCGGCACCATCGCTATGATGGAAGCAGGTCTGGAAGGTCTGACACGTCCCGACGGCACACGTCCTCTGCTGATTGCCGTTACACAGCTCACATCCACCAGCGAAGAACGTATGCAGAACGATCTGCTCATCGACAAACCTCTGGATGAAGTTGTAATGCACTATGCAGCAAACGCAAAAATCGCAGGTCTGGACGGCGTTGTTTGCTCCCCTCTGGAAGCAGGCAAAGTAAAAGACGTCTGCGGCAAAGACTTTTTGACAGTAACCCCCGGCGTACGTTTTGCCGATGGGGATAAAGGGGATCAGGTAAGAATCACCACCCCTGCAAAAGCAAGAGAAATCGGTTCTGACTACATCGTTGTAGGCAGACCCATCACACAGGCAGATGACCCCGTCGCTGCTTATAGAAGATGTGTTTCTGAATTTTTAGGAGGCGAAAAGTAATATGACAAACATGAAAAAACAGATTGCAAAAGACCTGTTATCCATCGGCGCTGTTTTCCTGCGTCCCGAAGAACCTTTCACATGGGCAAGCGGTATCAAAAGCCCCATTTACTGCGATAACCGTCTGACACTGACAGCACCTGAAGTGCGTACTCGTGTAGAAAACGCACTGGCAGAAACCATCAAAGCAGAATATCCCGACTGTGAAGTCCTGATGGGCACCAGCACAGCAGGTATCGCTCACGCTGCTATCGTTGGCCACATCATGGGCCTGCCTATGGGCTATGTACGTTCCGGTCACAAAGACCACGGCAGACACAACCAGATCGAAGGCAAACTGGAAAAAGGTCAGAAAGTTGTTGTTGTGGAAGACCTGATCTCCACAGCAGGCAGCGCCATCGAAGTTGTAAACGTACTGCGTGAAGCAGGCGCAGACGTACTGGGCATCGTAAGCATCTTCACTTACGGCATGCAGAAAGGTCTGGATCGTCTGGCAGAAGCAAATGTTAAAAATGTCAGCCTGTCCAACTTCGACGCTGTTGCTGAAGTAGCCGCTGAAGAAGGCTACATCAAAGAATCTGACATCGCGAGACTGATCGCTTTCCGCAACAATCCCAGTGATGAAAGCTGGAGGACTGATGTAAAATGAGAAATCTGATCGATATTACTGACCTGACTATACAGGAAATCGACGAATTGATTGCCACCGCTTGTGACATCATCGCCAATCCCGATAAATACTGCGACGCATGCCGCAGAAAAAAACTGGCTACCCTCTTTTTTGAACCCTCTACCAGAACCCGCCTGAGCTTTGAAGCGGCTATGCTGGAACTGGGCGGCAGTGTGCTGGGCTTTTCCGAAGCAAACAGCAGCTCTGCATCCAAAGGGGAAAGCGTTGCAGATACCGTACGTGTGGTAGGCTGCTATGCAGACATCATCGCCATGCGTCATCCCAAAGAAGGGGCACCTATGGTGGCTTCCATGCACTCTCCCGTGCCCATCATCAATGCAGGCGACGGCGGTCATAACCACCCCACACAGACACTCACAGACCTGCTGACTATCCACAGAGAAAAAGGTCATTTTGATAACCTGACTGTTGGTCTGTGCGGCGACCTGAAATTCGGCCGTACCGTACATTCCCTGATCCACGCGCTGTCCCGTTACACAGGCATCCACTTTGTGTTGATTTCTCCCGAAGAACTGAGCCTGCCTTCTTACATCATTCACGATGTACTGGAGAAAAAAGGCATGTCCTACGAAGAAACACAGGATCTGGAAGCAGTTATGCCCAAACTGGATATCCTTTACATGACAAGAGTACAGCGGGAACGTTTCTTCAACGAAGCGGACTACATTCGTCTGAAAGACAGCTATATCCTGACACTGGACAAGCTGAAAAATGCCAAAGAGGATCTTTGCATCCTGCATCCCCTGCCCCGTGTCAACGAAATCTCTACCAGTGTGGATAACGACAGCCGTGCATGCTACTTCAAACAGGCACACAACGGCAAATATATCCGTATGGCACTGATTCTGAAATTACTGGGGGTGGAAGTGTAATGCATATCGATGAAATCCAAAACGGCATTGTCATTGACCATATCAAAGCCGGCAAAGGCATGGAACTGTATCATTTCCTGCATCTGGATGAACTGGACTGCTCCGTTGCCATCCTGCGCAATGTAAACAGCCAGAAAATGGGCAAGAAAGACATCATCAAGATCGACAGCGTGCTGAACATGGATCTGGGCGTACTGGGCTATATGGACCCCGACATGACCATCAGCATCATTCAGGACGGCAAACAGGTAAAGAAATTCCATCCTGAGCTGCCTGAACAGATCACAAACGTTATTTTCTGTAAAAATCCCCGCTGCATCACTACAGTGGAACAGGAAATCGACCACATCTTCAAATTGACAGACAGAGAAAAAGGTACTTATCGCTGCCTGTACTGTGAAAGCGAAGCAAAAAAATAAGATACAACCGTATCTTTTGAAAAAAGACCACTCCTTTTAGGAGCATCTTCATCAGAAAACAAAGAAAGCTGAAATCCTTATCATACAAAGGATTCCAGCTTTCTTATTTTTTGAAATTTGATTCAATATGTTTTCTTAAGGGGAAGTTGCTTGAGGAGTGGTCTTTTTGATTTCTATACAATCTGTACGTTTTCCATCTCTGATTTTGTAACATCACGCCATAGACGGACAGAATCAAAATGTCCTACAATAGACATATATTGAGGTATTATGGCTGATTTGCCAAACATATCAAAAAGGAGGGGCTTCCATGAACAAAACATTTTTGATATCTTCTATACTGTCTATGTCCGTATTGCTTTTCCCAACCACTGGTTTTGCCGCAGAAACACCACAGGCATCTATGCCCATCTCCGCCAAATCCAGAACTTCCATCCAGTTTCCTATGAGCGAACCAGTCCCCTTAGCGCCCATTACCATCAGCGAAACGACGCCGAGCAGTTTTACTGACTATTCAGAATATACCTTCGCTGTCAGTCACGAACCTTTTGATTATGCAGCTCCCGAAGGCACTGCTCACCAGGACACCTTTCAAAACCGGCTTTCCTTTGTGGTGGAAGGTAAACAAACGCTGACTGCAGATGGTGTCACGCTTTCTTATTGGACAGAAAATGATAATCTGGTCGTAAAAATTCACAAAAGTGATCCAGACAAACTGGAATCTTTTACACTGGCAGACCTTTCTTTGCAGCAAAACCCACAAAAAAAAGCCATCCTGCGGGAACACCATCTTTATGTGGCTTTTTCTGATTCCGTCTCAGATGACAGGCTGGAACAGGAAATGCAGGTTTTGAAAGAAGATTTCATCGTTCTGGAACAATTTTATCCCAATGCTCAAATTGATTCCCAGCAGATTTGTCTGTCCCTCAACAGCAACACCCTGACCGTCAACGGTATCGAAAAATCTATTCGGGTATCTCCCTATGTTTCTGAAAATGGGTATGTCATGCTGCCACTTCGAGAACTGGCGACAGCACTGCCCAATCTGGAAGTGGAATGGGACAAGAAAAGAAATACAGCATGTCTTTATACTGCAGACCTCTGGCATGATCTTCTGGCAGAAATTCCTCTGGACAGCCAAACAGCGTCTTTCCACGGACAAACCCTTGCGCTGCGTGAACCTGCCACGGAAAAAGATGGAAGAACCTTCCTTTCCCTGCGAGATGCGGCAAACATCTGCGGTATACGCAACAGCGAAATCACTTGGGATGCCGAAACACAAACCGTACGCATTGACAAAGATTTTATCACCTATACATAAACACATATCAAAAAGCAGCATATCAAATGTCACTTCATAAGAAAATAAATATAGCCGGAATCCTTACAGCATAAAGGATTCCGGCTATATTATTTTTACAAAATCGTTGTCTCCAAAAGGCAGCTGCCGCAATTCACCTGAAGCAATCAAACCATATTTTTTAAAAGGCTTCTGTTTTGTATACACCATGCAATTTCCTCTGTGAGCCAATCTGAGGCATTTTCCTTTTTCAGAGAGTAATTGCTCACAACTTGTAAAAAAACCGTTTTAAGCCTAGAAAATGCCAAAATACAGGTATATTCTCTTTACTTCGCCAATTTCAGTGTGAAAAGGAATGTGCTGCCTTCTCCCAGCTTGCTTTTTACTGCTACAGTTTCTCCATGGGCCTGGATAAATTCCCGCACGATAGAAAGCCCCAGTCCTGCACCTGTCTTGTCTTTGTTTCTGGTGGAATCCACTTTGTAAAAACGGTCGAAAATATATTTCTGATCCTCTTCACTGATACCAGAGCCATGGTCTTTCACAGAAACCAGTATCTTGTTCTTTCCAGAAAATGTGGTTTCCACCTCAATGACGCCGCCTTCTTTAGAGAACTTCACAGCATTATTCATGAGGTTATGGAGCACACGGGAAATCTTATCCTGATCTGCATGGACCATGGTTTCTTTTGCCGCAAAGGAAACTTCAATACGCATGCCCTTTTCTTCCATCTGGGGTTCCAGCACCGCACAGTTTTCCCGAATGATCTCGTTCAGGTCAAAGTCCGTTTCTTCCAGCACGATTTTGCTGTCCTGGGCGCGGCTCATATCCACAATGCCCTCTGCCAGCCTGCTGAGTCGCTGGCTTTCTTCCAGCACAATCCGCAGATACCGTTCCTGTTTTTCCGGGGGAATGGTGCCGTCCAGCATGGCTGTCAAAAATCCCTGAATACTGGTCAGAGGTGAGCGCAGGTCATGGGATACGTTAGCAATAAACGCCCGTCTGGATTTTTCAATATTCTCCAGACTTTCTGCCATATGGTTAAAGCTCTCCGCCAGCTGCCCCATCTCATCTCCGCTCTTGATCTCTACCCGTTTTTCAAAATTTCCTCCGGCAATTTCTTTTGCTGCCCGGTTCATATCCATCAAGGGCTCTGTCATTTTCCTGGATGTAACCAGACTCACCAGTGCTGTCAGCAGGAATGCCAACAGCAGGCAGAATACGCCGGCACGATACATTTCGTTCAGAGAAACCTTGATCTCCGGCATAGAACGGCACATGAAAATACCGGAAAGCTGTCCTTCAGAAAGAGGATAGCCCACAATGAGCATCGGTGTGCCGAAAATAGAGGAGGAACCTGTTTCCAAAGAAACCACATTGCCTTCCTGAATGCCTTCCACCAGTTCTTCATAAGCAAGCACATGCCCCAGCAGACTGCTGTCCATGCCAGGAGATGCCAGAACAATAACGCCTTCTTTATTGACCAGCAGAACGCCAGCTCCCATATAGTCCTCCAGCACCTGCATTTCATAGGCCAGATTATTGATATTTCCAGTATTATACGCTTTGTCGATGGCACCTGCGATCTTCTCGCCCTGCTCGATCAATTCCTGTTTTGTTTCTGACATATAATGATTGGTATAAATTACCGAAAGCATA
>CATZIM010000105.1 GCA_958420075.1 uncultured Clostridia bacterium
GCTTTGATGTCGCCTTCCATGGTACCTCTTGTGATATCGGGTTCACCATCGGGTTCCAGCTGACGTTTCATGATAAGCTGATAGCTCATATGAGGATTGCACAGCAGGCTGGAGCATGTGTTGCCGCAGTGGAAGCCCATGAATGTTTCATTCAGGCGATAATCGCATTTGCCTTTGATATCTTCATTGTAGATCTGTGCAGGTACGGAGTTATTGATATCCAGCAGTGTTACAGGTGCGTTGGATACGCACAGACCAATGTATTCGCTCAGTGCGCCGTAAATATCTACTTCACAAGAAATGGGAATGCCTCTGCCTGTAAAACGAGAGTTTACATAACAAGGAACGAATCCAAATTCTGTCTGGAATGCAGGCCAACATTTGTTTGCAAATGCAGCGTATTTGGAGCAACCCAGATTGTCTTTCATCCAGTCTTCCAGTGTCAGTTCATACTGAGCCAGTCTAGGCAGAACGCCTGCATAAGGATTTTCATTGCCCAGTTCTGCTGCCATTTCTTCAACTTTGGCAGGGATACGAGGGTCATCTTTATGTTTGTTGTAAGCTACCAGCAGATCCAGTTCGGAGTGTTCTTCCACTGCTACGCCCAGATCATACAGCGCTTTAATAGGTGCGTTACAAGCCAGGAAGTCATTGGGACGAGGGCCAAATGCAAAGATCTTCAGACCTTTCAGACCGACCAATGCTGTTGCAACGGGAACAAATTCACGAATCTGCTGTGCAACTTCTTCTGCTGTACCGCAAGGATATTCGGGAATGTATACTTTTTTGCCTCTCAGACCCAGGTTGTAAGAAGCATTCAGCATACCACAGTAAGCATCACCACGGCCATTCATCAGGTCGCCGTCACCTTCTGCTGCACATGTGTACATCAGAGGGCCATCGAACATATCAGCGATCATAGTTTCAGGTGTTTCAGGACCGAAGTTGCCCAGGAAAACAACCAGTGCGTCAACGCCAGCAGCTTTTACATCTTCTACTGCTTTTTTCGCATCCAGTTCTGTTTCTACACAGATGGGGCATTCATACAAATCAGCGCCATAAGCTTTTGCAACATTATGACGACGCATTTCGGACAATTCAATAGGGAAACATCCACGGCTAACGGAAATGATACCCATTTTTACTACTGGAATATTCTGCATGATAGATTACCTCTCTTTCAAAATATGTCTTCTCTTTAAATTTCGTTTGCAATGTCAATATTAACTCCGTCCAGGCCAACGAATGCACCGTCTCCGGCTTCGCTGGCATCGGCATGGGCGATGAGCCATTTATTTCTTGCACGCAGGAGGGGATCTTCTGCGTTCAATGCTGCAATTTCCGGTTTATCTGTGTTTGTGCCTTTGGGCAGTACCACAGCTACGCGGAAGCCTGCACCCTTCTTTGCTTCGCAAGGTGCATAGTGCAGTGTTGTAGCATATACTTCCACCGCTGTTCCGGCAGGTACCAAAAAGGCACGGATGGTTGCTGTATCCAGATGATAGTCTGGAGTAATATCAGTCTGTTTGCCAAGCAGCAGAATCATATCTTCACAAGGAATATTGATTTCGCTGTCACGATGATATTCCACGCAGTTCAGTTTTGTATTTGTTCCATTGCAAAAACCAATCTGAATGGGCATTCCGCCATATACATTGTCTTCCAGTTCTTTTTTCGCAGGTGTGTTTTCCAAAGAATCATCACCGGGAACATAGATGACACCGTCTGTGGGTTTTTCTGTTTTGGAAAGAGCTGTCAACAGTTCATCCAAATGCAGTCCTTTCACTACCTTTCCGTACTGACGGAAAGATGCATCGAATACAGATTCGATTTTCATATTTTCACCTTCTCTTTATAATTCTGCCAGTTTGTGCCAGCTGTCCTTCAATGCAGGATACAGGCCACGGTAGATTTCATAGAATTTATCATATTCAGCCACATGTTCTGCAACAGGTGCCTGAGAAGCGTTTACGCCAACGATCTTTCTGCATGCTTCTGGTACGGAAGGATACAAACCGGCGCCAACGCCAGCCAAGATTGCTACGCCCAAAGCAGGGCCTTCTTTACTGATAGTAGTTGCAACAGGACATCCCAGAATATCTGCCATCATCTGACGCCAGAAAGCGGAGGAACCGCCGCCACCACAAGCCAGAATCACATCAGACTGTACGCCCATACCACGAAGGATTTCTGCACAGTCACGGAGGCTGAATGTTACCCCTTCCATAACGGCACGCACCAGATCATATCTGGTGTGCATACCAGACAGGCCAACGAAAGCACCACGACAATCAGGATCCAAATGAGGTGTTCTTTCACCCATCAGGTAAGGCAGATAAATCAGGCGGTTGGAGCCGATAGGTGTTTTTGCAGCTTCTGCTGTCATCAGATCATAAGGATCTACACCCTGTTTATCTGCTTCCACTTTGTCTGCATCACAGAAGTTATCGCGATACCATTTCAGGGACTGACCAGCTGCCAGTGTAACACCCATTACATGCCATGCGCCGGGAACTGCGCAGCAGAAAGTATGTACTCTTCCCTGAGGGTCGATGGAAAGCTTATCTGTGTGGGCAAATACCACACCAGAAGTACCGATTGTAGCGAAAGCTCTGCCATCTTCTACAACACCTGTACCAACAGCTGCCGCTGCGTTGTCACCAGCGCCTCCAACAACGATGGTACCTTCTTTCAGTCCTGTCAGTGCGGCCGCTTCAGCAGTGATGGTACCTGTTACTTCAGGACTTTCATATACTTTTGCAAGCATTGCAGGATCAATGTCCAATTTTTCCAATACTTCCTGAGACCAGCAGCGATTCGGCACATCCAGCAGGCCCATACCAGAAGCATCAGAAACTTCTGTCGCAAATACATTACAAAGTTTATAACGGATATAGTCTTTCGCCAGCAAAATGTGGCGTGCTTTTGCATAAATTTCAGGTTCGTGTTTTCTTACCCAAAGGATTTTCCCAGCAGTAAAACCTGTCAGTGCAGGGTTTGCTGTGATTTCGATGTAGCGTTCTTTGCCGCCCATCAAAGCATGGATTTCTTCACATTCCACAGCAGTTCTCTGATCACACCACAGGATGGAGGGACGAAGCACTTCACCCTTTTCATCCAGCAACACCAAAGAATGCATCTGACCAGATAAACCAATGCCACGAATTTCTCCTGCGTCAATGCCGCTCTTTGCGAGAACAGCGCGGATGCCATCTATGACAGCTTTCCACCAGTCCGCAGGATCTTGTTCAGCCCAACCATTTTTAGGCTGTGCCATAGGATATTCCCCTGTATAGGAGGCAACCCCATGACCCGCTTCATCAAAAAGCACCGTTTTGGTACCGGAGGTACCAATGTCGATACCCAGCAAATAATTCATTGTAAAGCCTCCTTAATAATCAGGATTTGGAACGTTTTTTACTTACAACGTCAAATACTACGGCAAACAGCAGTACCAGACCTTTGATCATTTTCTGCCAGTTTGCGTCGATACCCAGAATAGACATACCATTGTTCAGGATACCCATGAAGATCGCACCGATTACGGCACCGCCTACGGTACCAGTACCGCCGTATGCGGAAGCACCACCGATGAAGCAAGCGCCGATCGCATCCATTTCGTAGTTAGTACCAGCGGAAGGAGCTGCGGAGTTGAAACGTGCTACGCAGACCAGAGCTGCAACTGCTGACAGGAATGCCATATTTACATAAGCACCGAACATGATCTTACGTGTGTCGATACCAGAAAGCTGTGTTGCTTTTGCGTTGCCCCCCAGTGCATACAGGTGACGACCGGGAACAGTACGTGTTGTCAGGTAGTCATATACCAATACAACGATTGCCAGCAGGATCAGTACAACAGGGATACCTTTGTTTTTACCCAGCAGGTGGCATGCAGCCATAATAACCACTGCGATGATTGCCAGTTTGATGATCAGCATAGTTGTATTGCCTGTTTCGTAACCTTTTCTGCGTTTTTTTGCCTGCGCATACAAAGAAATTGCAAACATAACTACGCAGCATACAGCACCGATTACCAGAGAGATGATCAATGTGCTGTTAGCATCGCCGCCAGAGATGTAAGATGTAAAATATTTCAGGTAGTTGTCAGGATAAGGAGAAATGGTAGTACCATTCAGAAGAACTGTTGCCAGACCACGCCATACCAGCATACCGGAAAGAGTTACCAGGAACGGCGGAATGTTCATATAGGCAATCCAGAAGCCCTGCCAGATACCGATTGCAAGACCTACTGCCAGACATGCGATCATTGCAACATAAATATTTACCTGCATGTTTACGATAAGGATACCGGAAACGGCACCTACCAAAGCAACGATGGAACCAACGGACAAGTCGATGTTACCACCGGTCAAAATACACAGCAACATACCAGTTGCCAGAATTACAACGTAACTGTTCTGCATAATCAGGTTGGACACGTTTGTCGGCGCAAACATGGAACCTTTGCCATTAATAGTGATTAAGATTTGGAATAAGACCGTGACGATGACCAATACAAACAGCATGGTATTTTTCTTCATGGCCGCTTTTACTTTATTCATACGGAGAACGCTCCCTTCATTTTCTTATTTCTTCGCACTGGACTGCAGGATTTTAGACATAATTACTTCACTGGTAGCTTCTTCAATAGGTAGTTCAGCTACCATACGACCTTCATTCATAACATAAACACGGTCACTCATACCCAAGATTTCAGGCAGTTCGGAAGAAATCATGATAACGGATTTTCCTTCTGCAACCAGATCATTGATGATACAGTAGATTTCATATTTTGCCCCAACGTCAATACCTCTTGTGGGTTCGTCCAGAATCAGGACATCAGGGTCAGCAAACATCCATTTTGCCAGCAATACTTTCTGCTGGTTACCGCCGGAAAGATTGCCGACATTCTGTTCAATACTGGGCGTTTTGGTGTGCAGTGCGTTTTTATAGTCTTCTGCTACACTCCGTTCTGCGTCAAAGTCAATGACACCATGACGAGATACTTTTTCCATACGCGCCAATGTCGTATTGACACGGATGGGATTTGTCAAAACCAAACCATTGCCTTTACGGTCTTCTGTTACATAAGCAAGACCTGCTTCAATGGCCTGTTTGATTGTTTTCAGATGTACTTCTTTTCCGTGCAGTTTTAAAGTACCGCTGATGTCTGCACCATAGCTGTGACCAAACATACTCATAGCAAGTTCTGTACGTCCTGCGCCCATCAGACCAGAAATGCCGACAACTTCGCCCTTACGGACATTCATGGAAACATTGTCGCAAACCTTTCTGCCTTCAAACTGCGGATGATATACTGTCCAGTCTTTTACTTCCAGCATAACCTCACCGATATGAGATTCTCTCTTAGGGAAACGGCTGGACATGTCACGGCCTACCATACCTTTGATGATACGTTCTTCAGAGAAGTCATCCACACCTTTTACCAGTGTTTCGATGGTGGAACCGTCACGGATGATGGTGATTTTATCTGCTACATAAGAAATTTCATTTAATTTATGAGAAATAATAATGCTGGTCATTCCTTGGCGCTTGAACTGCAGCAGTAATTCCAAAAGCGCCTTACTATCAGATTCATTTAATGATGCTGTGGGTTCGTCCAGAATCAGCAGCTTAACATCTTTAGACAATGCTTTCGCAATTTCTACCAGCTGCTGTTTGCCGACACCAATATCTTTAATCAATGTGTGAGAAGATTCATGCAGACCTACTTCCTTCAGCAGTGCATCTGCTTTGTTATAAGTTTCGTCCCAGTCAATGTGGAATTTTCCACCCTGTTCATTGCCCAGATACATATTTTCACCGATGGATAAGTATGGTACCAGTGCCAGTTCCTGATGGATGATAACAATCCCCTTTGCTTCACTGTCTTTGATGACTTTAAACTGGCAAGCTTCACCCTGATAAATAATATCGCCCTCATAAGAGCCGTAGGGATAAATACCGCTGAGCACGTTCATCAATGTGGACTTGCCAGCACCATTTTCACCTACCAAAGCGTGGATCTCCCCTTCTTCCACCTGCAGATTAACATTGTCCAGGGCTTTTACCCCAGGGAATGTTTTTGTGATATTGCGCATTTCCAATATAGTTTTTGCCACTGAAACCCCTCCTTTCATGTTCTTTTACAAAATAAACGGGCGGCAGTTACTCTGCCGCCCGCCCTCATCAGCGGCTTTCACCCTGTTGAGAGTCTTGATTGGGTCTTAAGCAATGTCTGCTTCGGTATAGTAACCGGAGTCAATCAACATTTCTTTGTAGTTATCAACTGTTACTACAACGGGGTCACACAGGTAAGAAGGAATTACGCCTGTGCCATTGTCGTATGTTTCTGTATCGTTGATTTCAGGTTCTGTGCCTTTCATGATGGCGTCAACCATGCCTACAACTTTTTCAGCCAGTGTACGTGTATCTTTGAATACGGACATGGACTGCAGACCGGAAACGATGTTTTTCACATTGGGTTTATCACAGTCCTGACCAGTGATGATAGGCATGTTATCTGCTGTGTAGCCAGCTGCC
>CATZIM010000106.1 GCA_958420075.1 uncultured Clostridia bacterium
TCACAGTAGAAGTTGAACGTTCCCTGCGTGTACTGGACGGTGCCGTTTGCGTATTCTGCGCAAAAGGCGGTGTAGAACCTCAGTCGGAAACTGTATGGCGTCAGGCTGACAACTACAACGTACCCAGAATGGCATTTGTTAACAAAATGGACATCATGGGTGCAAACTTCTATAATGTACTGCAGATGATGGTAGACAGACTGGGTTGCACACCTGTTGCTGTTACTCTGCCTATCGGTGCAGAAAGCGATTTCGTTGGTATCATCGACCTGATGAAAATGAAAGCTCTGATCTATGAAGATGATCTGGGTAAAGAAATCGACGAAGAAGACATCCCCGCAGAATACTTGGACAAAGCTGAAGAATACAGAGCAAAAATGATCGAAGCAATCTGCGAAACAGACGAAGAACTGATGGAAAAATTCTTCGCTGAAGAAGAAATCACAGAAGAAGAACTGAAAGCAGCACTGCGTAAAGCATGTATCAACTGCGAACTGGTTCCCGTATTCTGCGGTTCCGCTTACAGAAACAAAGGCGTTCAGAAACTGCTGGACGGCGTTATCGAATATATGCCTGCTCCTATCGATATCCCTGCTATCAAAGGTATCGATCCCGAAACAGACGAAGAAGTAGAAAGACATTCTTCCGACGAAGAACCTTTCTCCGCTCTGGCATTCAAGATCATGAATGACCCCTTCGTTGGTAAGCTGGCATTCTTCCGTGTGTACTCCGGTACACTGGATGCAGGTTCTTACGTTTACAACTCTACAAAGGGTAAAAAAGAACGTGTAGGCCGTATCCTGCAGATGCACGCAAACCACAGAGAAGAAATCGACAAGGTTTACTCCGGTGATATTGCGGCTGCAGTAGGTTTCAAACTGACAACAACAGGTGATACAATCTGTGATGAAGATCACGAAGTAATTCTGGAATCCATGGTATTCCCTGAACCCGTTATCTCCGTTGCAATTGAACCTAAAACAAAAGCAGGTAGAGACAAAATGGGTATCGCTCTGGCAAAACTGGCAGAAGAAGATCCCACATTCAAAACATACACAGACTCCGAAACCGGCGACACAATCATCTCTGGTATGGGTGAACTGCACCTGGAAATCATCGTTGACCGTCTGCTGAGAGAATTCAAAGTAGAAGCGAACGTTGGTGCTCCTCAGGTTGCTTACAAAGAAACATTCCGTAAAGCTGTTGACGTTGAAGGTAAATTCGTTCGTCAGTCTGGTGGTAAAGGTCAGTATGGTCACTGTAAAGTGAAATTTGCACCTATCCCTACAGATGCAGAACACAACTACGAATTCATCAACAGCACCGTTGGTGGTTCTATTCCTAAGGAATATATCCCCGCTATCGACAAAGGTATTCAGCAGGCTATGCAGAGCGGTATCCTGGGCGGTTATCCCGTACTGGGCGTAAGAGCAGAAGTTTACGATGGTTCCTACCATGAAGTCGACTCCTCTGAAACTGCGTTCATGGTTGCTGGTTCCATGGCTTTCAAAGAAGCTATGAGAAAAGGTGACGCTGTACTGCTGGAACCCATCATGAAAGTTACAGTAACAGTACCCGAAGAATACATGGGTGACGTTATTGGTGACATCAACTCCCGTCGTGGCCGTATCGAAGGTATGGAAGCTAGAAACGGCGTACAGGTAATTCACTCCTTCGTACCTCTGGCTGAAATGTTCGGTTACTCCACAGACCTGCGTTCCAGATCTCAGGGCCGTGGTAACTACGTAATGGAAGTAGACCACTACGAACCCTGCCCGAAATCCGTTCAGGAAAAAGTTCTGGAAGGCAGAAAATAATTGCAAAAACCGGAATATAATTGTATTTTGGTATTGCAAAAACTGCGGAAGTTTAATATAATTAAGGACGATAGGTACATTTATGCGATAATGTATGAATCTATTTGCCTTAGTAAATTTTAAAGGAGGATATTTAAAAATGGCAAAACAGAAATTTGAAAGAACCAAACCTCATATGAATATTGGTACTATCGGTCACGTTGACCATGGTAAAACAACTCTGACCGCAGCTATCACAAAAACACTGCATGAAAGATATCAGATCGGTGAAGCAGTTGCTTTCGAAAACATCGACAAAGCTCCCGAAGAAAGAGAACGTGGTATCACAATCTCCACAGCTCACGTTGAATACGAAACACCTGTAAGACACTATGCACACGTTGACTGCCCGGGCCACGCTGACTATGTTAAAAACATGATCACAGGTGCTGCTCAGATGGACGGCGCTATCCTGGTAGTAGCTGCTACAGACGGTCCTATGGCTCAGACAAGAGAACACATCCTGCTGTCCCGTCAGGTAGGCGTACCTTACATTGTTGTATTCATGAACAAATGCGACATGGTTGAAGACGAAGAACTGCTGGATCTGGTTGAAATGGAAATCAGAGAACTGCTGAACGAATATGAATTCCCCGGTGATGATATCCCCATCATCAGAGGTTCCGCATTCCAGGCTCTGCAGGATCCTGCTGGCCCTTGGGGCGACAAGATTCTGGAACTGTTCGAAGCAATCGAATCCTACATTCCCGAACCCGAACGTGACACAGACAAACCTTTCCTGATGCCTGTCGAAGACGTATTCTCCATCACAGGCCGTGGTACAGTTGCTACAGGTAGAGTAGAAAGCGGCGTTGTTAAAGTACAGGACGAAGTTGAAATCGTTGGTCTGACAGACGAAATCAGAAAAGTAGTTGTAACTGGCGTAGAAATGTTCAGAAAACTGCTGGATCAGGCTGAAGCTGGTGACAACATCGGTGTTCTGCTGCGTGGTGTTCAGAGAAACGAAATCGAAAGAGGTCAGGTTCTGGCTAAACCCGGTTCCATCACACCTCATACAAAATTCAAAGCACAGGTTTACGTTCTGAGCAAAGAAGAAGGTGGCCGTCATACACCTTTCTTCAACAACTACAGACCTCAGTTCTACTTCAGAACAACAGACGTTACAGGCGTTATCTCTCTGCCCGAAGGTACAGAAATGTGCATGCCTGGCGATAACGTTGAAATGACAATCGAACTGATCACACCCGTTGCTATGAACCAGGGTCTGCGTTTCGCTATCCGTGAAGGTGGTAGAACAGTAGGCGCAGGTTCCGTAGTAGAAGTTATCGAATAATTTCAACTCCATACGGTAAATGCAAAAGGAGTATCCTTAGGGATACTCCTTTTTTTATGTTTTGATATATATTAAGGAAGAAACAGGAACGGAATGACGAAAAGAAATATTTCCAGTTTCGGAAGAATAAACAAAAAAGGGAAAATGGGGCAGAAGGATATTTAGCGTAATTTTTCACAAAAATATGATGGTGCGAAAAAATGTGATAAGTACGGTTCATGACAGGGGGGAAGCCCATTTGAGGAAGAGAAAATGGTTTATTTTTTACCTAAAAAAAGGGAAAAAGCCCGAAAGTTTGGGAAAAGAAGGAAAAAGCAAGGGATGTTCGTTATGAAAAGTACACAATACTTGTATGACAACATGAAGGTAAAAACCATGTTGGAGACGGTGGAGATATTGACAGAGAAAAGACAATAGTGTAAAGTATGGTTAAGCAAAAAGACAAGGAACACACAAAATCAGCAGGCAGTGTGTTATTTTTTCGGCAGTATATTTCGCATACAAAGTATTGAGAAGAACAAAGGTTTCTTTGCCATTCACAGATCCATGGAACGGACATTTTCCGGAGAAATCAAGAAGCGATCGTGGCTGAAGGCAGGAGAATTTGGGTAAAAGAGGCGAAAGGAAGATGCCGGAAGAACCATGGATTTTTGTTGGTTTTTTTGTGGCGAAAAGACAGTGAGAACTGTCGGTATTACCATAAATTGTGACCGTTTTTTATCTAATATTTAATCGACAAAGATGTTGACAATTTTTAGACAAAAATGGTATAGTTCTTTTAGAAGCGCACAAATGCTTTTCTGTCGAGATGCAAAAAAGTGAATGTGGACTTCATGACGGCAGCGTCGGATGTAGGTTGTTTTTATAAAGCGACCGGGGCGCAAGGACGGTTGCTTTAAATTTATTAAAAAATAGGAGGAATATTAAATGGATTTCAAATTGACAAAAACTCAGATGCTTCAGCAAGAGTTGTTCAGAAAATTTGCTGAAACAGAAGTTAAACCCATCGCAAAGGACATGGACGAAAAAGAAGAATACTCTGCTGAACTGCTGCAGAAATTGCAGAAAATCGGTGCGTTCGGTATTCCTTATTCCAGAGAATATGGCGGTCAGGGTGCAGACGTTCTGACATACACACTGTGCATGGAAGAAATGTCCAAAGTTGATGCTTCCACAGGTATCACACTGTCCGTACATACATCTCTTTGCTGCCCTTGTATCAATGAATTTGGTACAGAAGAACAGAAACAGAAATATCTGAGACCTCTGGTTGACGGTTCCAAGATCGGCTGCTTCGGTCTGACAGAACCCGGTGCTGGTACAGACGCTGCTGGCGTACGTACAGAAGCTACACTGGATGGCGACTACTATGTACTGAACGGTACAAAGATGTTCACAACAAACTCCGGTTTTGCTGATATCTTCATCGTATTCGCTCTGACAGACAAATCCAAAGGCCCTAAAGGTATGTCCGCTTTCATCGTAGAAAGAGGCTACGAAGGTCTGACAGTTGGTCCCAACATCGAACGTATGGGTATCAGAGCTGCTTCCAACTGTGAAGTAATCTATGAAAACGTAAGAGTTCCCAAAGAAAACCTGCTGGGCAAAGAAGGTCAGGGCTACAAGATCGCTATGACAGCTCTGGGCGGCGGCCGTATCGGTATCGGTGCTCAGTCCGTAGGTATCGCACAGGGTGCTATTGATGAAACACTGAAATATGTTAAAGAAAGAAAACAGGGTGGCAAACCCATCGGTAAATATCAGAATACACAGTTCAAACTTGCTGAATGCCAGACAAAAGTTGATGCTGCTAGACTGATGGTATGGAGAGCTGCTACTGAAAAAGACAACCATGGCAACTACGCTCCTTATGCTGCTATGTGCAAATACTTCGCATCTGATGTAGCAAACGAAGTTACAAGACAGTGCGTACAGCTGTTCGGTGGTTACGGTTACTGCCGTGAATATCCCGTTGAAAGAGCTATGCGTGACGCTAAAATCACAGAAATCTACGAAGGTACAAACGAAGCTATGAAGATGATCATCTCCGGCTCCATGAAGGTTTGATCTAGTAGACATTCTCAAATTTAGATGACGAAGCTAAATTACTAATATTTTGGAAGGAGAACTATAATGAAAATCGTTGTATGCATTAAACAAGTACCAGATACAGTTGAAGTTAAAATTGATCCTAAAACCGGCACTCTGATCCGTGACGGTGTTCCCTCTATTATCAACCACGACGACAAAACAGGTATCGAAGCTGCTCTGACACTGAGAGAACAGGTTGGCGGCACAGTTACAGTAGTATCCATGGGTCCCCCTCAGGCAGACGTTGCTCTGAGAGAAGCACTGGCTATGGGTTGTGACGAAGCTATCCTGGTATCCGGCAGAGAATTCGGTGGTTCCGATACATATGCTACATCCGGTATCCTGGCAGCTGCTCTGAAGAAAATCGGTTATGATCTGATCATCACAGGTCGTCAGGCAATCGACGGTGACACAGCTCAGGTTGGTCCTCAGATTGCTGAAAAACTGCATGTTCCTCAGGTTTCTTATGTTGAAGAAATCAAAGAAGCTACAGCAGATTATGTAGTAGTTAGAAGACAGTTCGAAGATGGCTACCACATCATCAAAATCAAAACTCCTTGCCTGCTGACAGCTATCGCAGAACTGGCAACACCTAGATACATGACAGTTAGAGGTATCGTAGAAGCTTACGAAAAAGAAATCAAAGTTCTGGACTTCGAAGCTCTGAAAGATGACCTGGAACTGGATATGATCGGCTTGAAGGGTTCCCCTACAAACGTATATCAGTCCTTCACAAAAGAAGTAAAAGGCGCTGGTACAATCCTGAAAGACCTGTCCGCAGACGAAGCTGTTAAAGCAATCGTTGCTAAACTGGAAGAAAAATTCATCATCTGATGAATGCTTGCGGATCCGTTTGTTAAGGACGGAAAGAAGCAGAAAAACGCTGTTTCTGCTGAAAAAGAAGCTAATACGAAAATTTGGAATATAAGGAGGAAACCCTACAATGAGTAATGGTATTTATGTAGTAGTTGAACAAAGAAGCGGTAAGGTTCAGAACGTAGGTCTGGAACTGATCGGCGAAGCTACAAGACTGAAAGCAGATCTGAAAGATGATGTATATGCAGTCCTGCTGGGCAGCGGTATCGAAGGCGAAGTTGACAAACTGTACCACTATGGCGCAGACAAGGTAATCCTGGTTGACCATCCTTACCTGAAAGAATATGTAACAGAACCTTATACAAAAGCTGTTACAGAAATCATCAAAAAATTCGATCCCGAAATCATGCTGTTCGGTGCTTCTTCCATCGGCCGTGACGTTGCACCTCGTGTAGCTAGCCGTGTAAGAACAG
>CATZIM010000107.1 GCA_958420075.1 uncultured Clostridia bacterium
TTGGGATCATCATTGCTGTGCTGATGGCTGTCTTTCTGGAGGACCTTGTTTATCTGTTTGGCTGTACGGAAACCCTTTATCCCTACGCCATGGATTATGGCAGGATTATCATCATCGGTTTGCCTTTTGTTTTGGTCGGAACGGTTTTTACTGCCATTGAACGTGCAGACGGCAGTCCCCAGTATTCTATGGTTTCATTGTTGGTCGGTGCCGTGACGAACACCATTTTAGACCCTATTTTTATTTTTGTTTTTCAGTGGGGGGTTAAAGGTGCAGCACTGGCGACAATTATTGGACAGATTTTTACTTTTTTGATGGGGCTGAACTATATTAGACATTTTCGTTCCATTCGTCTGGAAAAATCGGATTACAAAATTCATTTCCAATCTTGTAAAAAGGTAATGGGGTTGGGTATTTCCAGCTTTATTACGCAAATGTCTATTGTGATTGTTATGGCAGTCATCAATAACCTGCTTACAAAGTACGGTGCTCTTTCAGAATATGGTTCTGAGATTCCCATAGCTGTTGTGGGGATTGTCATCAAAGTTAATCAGCTGGTTATTGCAGCGACTGTGGGGATCGCTTCCGGCGCACAGCCGATTATTGGATTCAACTATGGAGCAGGCAATATCAAACGGGTGAAACAGACATTCCGATGTGTTGTGATTGTGGCAGAAATACTGGCAGTGATTGCTTTTGCAGCATATCAGCTCGTACCTGTTCAGATTATTTCCATTTTTGGTAAGGAAAGTGGATTGTATAATCAGTTCGCGGAATTATGTTTCCGTATATTTTTGCTTGCAACTATTTTTAACGGTTTTCAGACAGTGGCAGCATTATTCATGCAGTCCATTGGCAGAGCAGTGAAATCTGCTGTTATTTCCTTGTCCAGACAGATTATCTTTTTGCTGCCGGCAGAATTTATTCTCAGCAGTGTTCTGGGGATTTTAGGTGTATTGTGGGCAGGACCTGTCGCAGATATTCTGGCATTTCTATTGGCAGTCATCATTGTTGGCAGAGAGTTGAAAAAATTAGAGAAAGAGGTGTAACCATATGCAGTACCAGATTATTACCATCAGCAGAGAATTGGGAAGCGGAGGAAGAATCATCGGAAAAAAAGTAGCTGATTTGTTGGGGTTTCACTTTTATGACCATGAAATTATCGACCAGACAGCGAAGATTTCAGGCTTTTCGACAGAGCAAATATCGCATTCCGAAGAAAAAATAACAAACAGTTTTCTCTATAATGTTGCAATGGGAACAGGTTATGGCTTAAGCATTCTAAGTGGCAATACACGGGAAGCTATGCCGTTAAATGCGCAGATTTATTTGGCACAGCGTCAGGCGATACAAGCATTGGCTAAGAAGGGACCATGCGTCATTGTTGGCAGATGTGCAGACTATATTCTGAAAGATGAACCGGGAGTACTCAGATGCTTCGTTTATGCGGAATTGCAAAAGCGGGTCCATAGAGCGATAAATGAATATGGTATGGATGCAGAAAATGCAGAAAAACAGATTTTGCAGACAGATAAATCAAGAGCAGTGTACTATAATGCGGTAACCGACCAAAAATGGGGAGATTGCAGCAATTATGACTTGATGATAAACAGTGAAAAAGTCGGCATCGATATGGCAGCCAGATTGATTGCATTTTTAGCCATAGGTGGCAGTCAGGATGTGTGATGACCGAGGCTTTGATAAAAAGTTTCAGACAAAAGAAATCTGGTGAAGCAAAACAAATAGCAAAATGAATGAGAATAAAAAAATAATATTTTGTTTAGGGATTATGCATAACGCCATTCGGAAAATTGCAGATGCAAAATTTATGGAAATACATCATGAATTGTCAGGAATGTATGTTTTAATCCTATTGTATTTAGAACGGCAGGAACAGGAACACAAAAAAGTCTTTCAAAAGGATTTGGAACAGGAATTTCAAATTTCCAAAGCCACCGTATCACGCATACTCTCCAGAATGGAAAAGAAAAACCTTGTCAGAAGAAAAGGGGATGTGGGAGATGCGCGGTTTAAATGGATCATTATGACAGAATATGCCAGAAAGATGCTTCCTGATTTAAAGAAGGTGGAAGAACAACTGGAGTGTACCATTCTGGATGGATTTTCACAAGGGGACAAAGGCATACTGCTGAACTATATCGCAAAAATGGAGCATAATCTCTGGAAATCAGATAAATAAAGGAGTGTAACTATGCTGAAATCGTTATTGAAAAGCGTAAGACAGTATAAAACCGTATCTTTGCTTACTCCTATACTGGTTGCGGCTGAAGTCGTTTTGGAATGTTTGCTGCCTTTTATTATGGCTGAATTGATTGATGAAATGACAGGGGCTTCTATGACTCCTATCATCAAATATGGCAGTGCACTGATCATTATGGCCATATTGTCATTGATTTTTGGGGTATTGTCCGGAAAGACAGCAGCGACAGCATCTTGTGGGTTTGCAAGGAACTTAAGGCAGGATATGTATTTCAGAATACAGGAATTTTCTTTTGCGGATATCGATCAGTTTTCTACATCGTCGCTGGTCACAAGAATGACGACGGATGTAACAAATATACAAAATGCGTATCAGATGAGCATACGAATTGCTGTCAGAACGCCTTTGATGCTGATTTTTTCGATTATTATGAGCATGAATATCAATGTTCGTATGGCAGTGATCTTTGTGATCATGTTTCCCATTCTTGGGGCAGTGCTGCTGGGAATCTCCATGTATGTATATCCAATCTTCAAAAGAATTTTTAAGAAATATGATGCAATGAACAATTCCGTGCAGGAAAATATCGCAGGAATCCGCGTTGTTAAATCCTTTGTGCGGGAGGATTATGAAAAAAGAAAATTTGAGCATGCTTCGGAGGAAGTACGGCAGGATTTTACCAGAGCAGAAAAAATTCTGGCGCTGAATAATCCTTTCATGATGTTTTGTATTTATATTGCCATGCTTTTGGTTAGCTATTTTGGGGCAAATATTATCATAAACACCGTTTCCGTTGACTTAACAACGGGTGAATTATCTTCTCTTATCAGTTATGGCATCCAGATTCTGGCATCTATGATGATGTTGTCTATGGTATTTGTCATGACTTCCATGGCGGCGGAATCAGCAAACCGTGTTGTGGAAGTGATTGAACATGAAAGTGTTTTGGATAAGAACCCCCATGGCATCCAAGAAGTAAAAGATGGCAGCATATCTTTCCAGAACGTAAATTTCAAATACTCAGAAAAAAGTGAAAAAAATGCTTTGAGCAACATCAATATTAATATCAAAGCGGGGGAAACCGTAGGGATCATCGGCGGAACTGGCTCCGGAAAGACCACACTCATTCAGCTCATCTCAAGGCTTTATGATGTAACGGAAGGGGCAGTTCTGGTTGGTGGTGAAGATGTAAGAAACTATAATCTTACATCATTGCGAAATGAAGTTGCTGTAGTGCTTCAGAAAAATGTTCTTTTTTCGGGAACCATCAAAGAAAATTTGAGATGGGGAAATTCGGAGGCATCTGACGAAGAACTGATTCGTGTATGTAAATTGGCACAGGCAGATAGCTTCATCCAGCGCTTCCCGGATAAGTATGATACTTATATTGAGCAAGGAGGAACTAACGTTTCTGGTGGGCAGAAACAGCGTCTGTGCATTGCAAGGGCGCTTCTGAAGAAACCGAAGATTTTGATTCTGGATGATTCCACATCGGCAGTAGATACCAAAACAGATGCGCTGATTCGCAATGCGATGTATAAAGAAATACCGGAAACAACGAAAATCATTATTGCACAGCGCGTATCATCGGTGCAGGATGCTGATAAAATACTGGTGATGGAAGGCGGCAGAATCGCCGAACAGGGAACCCATGAAGAACTGCTGCGTTTGAATGGAATTTATCGTGAAGTATATGATTCGCAGACAAGGAATAGGGGGGATGAATGATATGCGTGAAGTAGAAAAACATGCTGGGCGCGGAAATACATTCTTCAGACTAACGGCGTATTTAATGAAACATTATAAGCTTAGACTGATTGTTGTGATGATTTGCATTGTCATTAGCTCCTGTGCGTCTGTCGTTGCTACGGTGTTTCTGCAAAGACTTATTGATGAATGTATCACGCCTGGGATTACATTGGGAATGGGAGCTGTGTGGTCACAGCTTGTGTCTATCCTTACAACTATGGCAGTGGTTTATATTTTAGGTGTCATTGCGGCATTTACCTACACACGTATTATGGCAATCGTCACGCAGGGAACATTGAAGCATATGCGTAATGATATGTTTTCAAACATGCAGACACTGCCTATTCAATATTTTGATACAAATTCCCATGGGGATATTATGAGTACATATACCAATGATACAGATGCCATCCGACAGCTGATTGGGCAGAGTATGCCCATGCTTTTGCAGTCTTTTCTGACGGTATTGGCTATGTTTGTCATGATGCTTTGTTACAGCATTTGGCTGACACTTGCAGTATGTGTATTTCTTGTATTTATGCTCTTTATGACCCAGAAGGTAGGTGGAGCAAGTTCCCGCTTTATGATGGCACAGCAGGAATCCTTGGCAAAAGAAGAAGGCTTTGTGGAGGAAATGCTCAACGGGCAGAAGGTCATACAGGTGTTTTGCCATGAAGAGGAAAGCAAGAGCGATTTTGTAAAAATCAATGATCAGCTTTTTTCCGACAGTGAAAAGGCATTTCAATTTGGGAATATCTTAATGCCAATTCTGAACAACGTTGGGAATCTGATGTACGTGTCTTTGGCAATCATTGGCGGTTTGCTTTTGCATTTTCAAGTGAATAATTTGTCTTTGGTTGGCATCGGCACCATATCTGTGGGTATCATTATTTCTTTTTTGGGTATGGCAAGACAGCTTTCTCAAACAATCGGACAGGCATCCATGCAGGTGTCTCTCATTGCCATGGGGCTGGCTGGCGCAAAGAGGGTATTTCAATTAATGGATGAAAAATCGGAAACTGACCAAGGCTATGTGACATTGGTCAAAGGGAAAAAAGATGAAAAAGGAAATGTCTACGAAACAGAGGGAGCAACAGGCATGTGGTTCTGGAAGCGGATTAACAAAGAAAGCGGTCAGACAATGTATCGACAATTAATCGGCGATATCCGTCTGGAACATGTGGATTTTGGGTATGAACCCAGAAAGCTTGTTCTTCGGAATATATCACTGTATGCCAAACCGGGACAAAAGATTGCTTTCGTTGGTGCAACGGGAGCAGGGAAAACAACCATTACGAACTTAATCAATCGATTCTACGACATCGCAAATGGGAAAATCTATTATGATGGGATTGACATTTCAAAAATCCGTAAGCCTGATCTGCGGAAGTCTTTGGGTATTGTGCTGCAGGATGTGAACTTGTTTACCGGAACAGTGATGGACAATATTCGATATGGGAAATTAGATGCTACAGACGAAGAATGTATTGCAGCAGCAAAACTTGCAAATGCAGATGATTTTATCAGAAGATTGCCGCAGGGATACCAGACAGTTCTGACAGGGAATGGTTCCAGTCTTTCTCAAGGACAGCGGCAGTTGATTTCCATCGCTCGTGCTGCGGTGGCGGATCCTCCTGTCATGATTCTGGATGAAGCCACATCTTCCATTGATACACGTACTGAGGCATTGGTACAGGATGGTATGGATAATCTGATGAAAGGAAGAACTGTTTTTGTCATTGCCCATCGGTTATCAACCATTCGGAACAGCCAAGCCATTATGGTGTTGGATCACGGCAGAATCATTGAGCGTGGCAGTCACGAAGAGTTGATTGCACGGAAGGGAACTTATTATCAATTGTATACAGGAGCATTTGAACTGGAATGATCAAACGTGCTTGTTTGAAAGATTTTAAATCATTCAATAAAAAATGAATACTTTTGGCAGCGAGATGATATTTCGCTGCTTTTTTCTTTGAAGCTGCCATTATTCCGATAATAAGGGCATCATAAATTTCGAAAGAAATTCTTACAAAACGAAGGCTTTTCTATTCTTTATTCCTTTCTATGATATGATAAAAATATAGATGTATTTTTCGGAATACATAAAATGAGGCATTGTTTGGACAATTGGGAAAGAGGGATGACTATGAAAAAGCTTGATTGCAGTATTGGGAAAAAACTGGCAGTGCCGCTTCTTTGCTTTGCGTTTCTTTTACCGGCAGGCAAGAGTGTTTTGGGGGCAGAACCGCTGAAGTGGGTAAAAAATAAGGCTGATTTTAGTATTTACCAAACAGAATTATCAGATTTTTATGAAATTTCTTTTTTGAATTTAGATTCAAATTGCGATGAAAGTACTTATGAAAGAGATGTTAAAAATGGTATCCGTCTGCTGATGATTAACGGAGGATTTGTACCGGAGCCAGAAACAGTGCTGCAGGATGGTGTTGTGTATGCCCCTTTGGAAAAAATCGCAGAACCTCTGGGCATTACCTATGATCTGACGGATGAGTCTGGAAATTATCTG
>CATZIM010000108.1 GCA_958420075.1 uncultured Clostridia bacterium
AAATCACCCTCTGTAATTTCTTTGATATAAGGTTCATCCTGCACCTGGCCATTGACCAGCACTTCACCGTCCTGTACTTCTACGGTATCGCCGCCAACGCCGATGATGCGTTTGACATAAAGGGTCTTGCCTGTGGGATCGTCGGGATCTTCAAAAACCACCACATCTCCCCGCTCCGGATTAGAGAACCAGTAACTGGTGCGCAGGGCAAGGATTCTGTCCCCTGCCATGATGGTATTTTCCATGGAGCCTGTGGGCACTGTGGCATTGACGATAAACACCGTATCCACCACAAACGCCAGCAACACTGCCAGGATGATGGTCTTAACCCAACTGAGAATTTCTTTTTTCAATCTGTTTCAGCTCCTTATTTCAGGAAGCCGTTGATGATCTGTGCTTCCGCTTCTTTTTCTGTCAGCCCCAATGTCATCAGCTTCATAAGCTGATCCCCTGCGATTTTGCCGATGGCTGCTTCGTGGATCAGTGTTGCATCCACGTCGTTTGCCACGATTTCGGGTTCTGCCGCTACCACACCATCGTCCATGATGATGGCGTCACATTCGGAATGACCGTAGCAGTCCGCGTTGCCCACGATTTTAGAACGGAACAGCTGACGGGATTTATCCCTTGCAACGGAACGGGAAATGAGTTTTGCGGAACTGCCTTCCCCTTCCAGAATCACGTCAAAGGATGTTTCCGCATACTGATCGCCGTGTGTCATAATCTTTTCTTTGATCACAACCGTTGCGCCGGCTGCCAGTTTCGCGCTGGAAATACGTTTTGTGGAGTCTACGCCTTTCAGCTGTACGGTATCCATTTCCAGATAGCTGTTTTCTTCCCCTTCGATATGAGTCTGGGGGTTGATAATGCGTTTGCCGTTGCCGTCGCCTTCACCGATGTGTTTTTCGATATATTTTACTTTTGCGTTTTTGCCTACGAAGAAACGGTGGATGCCTTCGTGGAGAGATTCTTCGCTGCCGCAGTTATGGATACCGCAGCCAGCCACGATGGTGACATCTGCGCCTTCACCGATATGGAAATCGTTATATACCAGATCGTGTACGCCTGCTTCTGTGATCAGAGCGGGAATGTGGACATTTTCGTCCTTTGTGCCGGGTTTGATGTAAATATCGATACCGGAGTTGTTTTCCTTGGGTACGATCTGAATGTTTTCTGTGGAATTTCTGCCTTCGCTGTGACCGTTGTTACGGATATTGAAGGCACCGTTCAAAGGTACTTCTGTCAGGTCTGCCACTTCAGACAGCAGTTTTTTGATTACGTCGTCAAACATTATTCGTTCCCTCGCTGAAAATATCTGCATCCGGGGTCAATGCCAAAAAGACCGGGCAGAACTTCTTCTTTTGTGCCGATCTGGGCGATTTCACCGTTGGAGATGACAACCACCTGGTCAGCGATGTTCAAAATACGTTCCTGATGGGAAATAATCATGATGGAAGCCTGGATTTCATCGTGCATTTTTTCAAATACGTCGATGAGGTTTTTGAAGCTCCACAGGTCAATGCCCGCTTCGGGTTCGTCGAAAAGTGTCAGTTTTGTTTTTCTTGCCATAACGGTAGCGATTTCGATACGTTTCAGTTCGCCGCCGGACAGGCTTGCATTGACTTCACGGTCAATGTAGTCTTTTGCGCACAGACCTACCTGCGCCAGATAATTACAAGCCGCTGCTGTGGAAATATCCTTGCCGCTTGCCAGTGTAATCAGGTCTTTTACAGTTACACCTTTGAAGCGCACAGGCTGCTGAAAAGCGAAGCTAACGCCTGCTCTTGCGCGGTCTGTGATAGACCAGTCTGTGATGTCCTGACCGTCCAGCAAAATCTGTCCGCTGTCAGGTGTGATGATGCCGGCGATGACCTTTGCCAATGTGGACTTGCCGCCGCCGTTGGGGCCGGTGATGACAACGAATTTTGCGTCGTCAATAACCAGATTGATATTTTTCAGAATCTGTTTTCCATCTGCGGAAAAAGAGATGTTCTTTAATTCCAGCATATTCCTATCCTCCTGTATTTATCAATGATTCGGCAACACCCTTTTTGCCGAATTTTACCTGCAAAGCCAAAGTAAATTATACCAACTGAAACGTTGTCATGTCAACGATTTTCCCCGAAAACCGACAGAAGCTATGACTTTGGTATGGATTGCAGGGAAAAATCCTTTCTTTTTTCCCCGTACTGTATTAAAATGAAGAAAATCAACTGAAATATACACCACCGAAGGAGGTTTTTTCCCATGCTGGGTTTCCATTCTGACGGCATCCGCCTGTTCGGCGCATCCGATACACTCAAAGCAAATCTGAAAAAAAGAAAACTGCCCCTTGTTGGCAGCACCACCGGCAATACATTGGTATTTGCCATTGATGACGAAACGGTCATCCACAAACGCCCTTACAACATTTCTTTCGCAGCCGCTTCCACACCCTGGTTCGTCTGCGGACTGACAGGGGTTCCCGATTATCCCCAGGCACTGCCCTTTGACAGCGAACATGACCTGACAGAATTTATCACAGCCATGTACTACGCTTCTCAGGAATTTCTGCATCTGGACATCGAGCTGTCCTTCATCAAACAGACATTAGGCGCAGACCCCACAAAAGTCATCCGAGCATATGCAGAATCCGATTTTGACAAAATCCCCAAAGGCACCCCCGTCATCTGCTTCTACTTCGGCAACGGCGGTTTTCTGGAAACAGACCGCATTTTCCATGTGCTGACAGGGGACAACTCTCTGGATATGGGGCAGGTGACACTGGCAGGCTCCTTTGCTTCCAAACAAAATCTGCTGGTAGCCTTTGCCTTGGCGGAAAAAAGCGAATAATGCTTTACTTCTGACAAAAGCCATGCTACAATGAAGCCGCAGGAGAAAAAATCTTCTGCGGCAAATACAGAGTAGGACTTTGTGCGTTAAGTGTCCTGTGAACGGGGAGTTGTCACGGGAACGAAAAGAATTTTCTTGCGATACAAAATCCGCATCCCGCTGTTTCATAATAAAGACATGAGCACTCTTTGTTATCACAGCCTACCCCGCTTGAAACGGGGGTATTTGCATAGAGGCGTCCCATCTGGCACACAGACACGAAATTTCCCCGGTTTTGTTGGAGATTTCGTGTTTTTTTGTTTCACATGGGAACGGTTTTCGCGGTTTTTCTTTGGGAAAACTGCTGTTTTGCATGTTGTTTGATTTGGAGATAACAAGGAGGTTTCTTATGTCCGAAAACAGAAAATTCACCACCAAGCAGCTGGTCATCATTGCTATGCTGGTGGCGCTGAACGTGATTTTATCCCGTTTCTTATCCATTGCCGCATGGAACATCAAAATCGGCTTTGCCTTTGTTCCCGTGGTATTCGCGGCGCTGTATCTTGGGCCTTGGCAGGCTGCTCTGGTAGGCGCGTTGGGTGACTTCATTGGTGCGACCCTGTTCCCCATTGCGGCGTACTTCCCCGGTTTTACCATCACCGCTGCCATTGTTGGTCTCATTTACGGTCTGTTCCTGTCCAAAAAACAGACCATGCCCCGTATTCTGGGGGCAGTGCTGGCAACAGAAATCATCGGTTCTCTGCTGCTGAACACCTTATGGATCAGCGTATTGTTCGGCTCTCCTTTCCTGCCGCTGATGGCAACCCGTGTATTCCAGTGTCTGATTCTGGGCATTGTGGAAATCGTAGTCATCCGTGTCATGGCTGGACTGGTGCCCCGTCTGGTTCATACTGCATCCTAATATAAATAAAACAAAACCCCCTGCCGCTGCTCACGGCAAGGGGATTTTTTTATTCCCGAATCTTCAGTTCTTCTCCCTGCTCAATGGTCAGCAGGGCTTTTTTGATTTCAATGCCAGCGGCATAGCCTGTGAGCTTACCGTTTGCCCCTACCACACGATGGCAGGGAATGAGGATGGCAATGGGATTTTCATGGTTGGCGCGGCCGATGGCTCTTGCCCCTTTGGGGATGCCCACAGCGGCGGCGATTTCCCCATAGGTAGCTGTCTGACCATAAGGGATTTTTCTGAGTGCCTGCCACACCTGTTTCTGGAAAGGGGTTCCTTCCGGTGCCAAAGGCAAATCAAATGTTTTCCGTTTCCCATCCAGATATTCCTGAATTTCCACCGCTGCCAGTTTCAGCAGAGGGGTTTCTGTCATGTCAAATTCTTCCGGCAGACCGCCCATGTCTCTGCCGAATGTGACCCGAACGATGGCGCCGAATTTCTCCCCGATGCCGATTTCACCGACTTTTGTCTGGTAAAACCAGATGCGCTCCATTTCCTCGTTCCATTCCACTTCCATATCCATTTCTTCTATATGCATATTATTCTCCCTCTCTTACTTCCCTCAGCCAGGCGATTTCTCTGGCATAACCGTCCAATTCATTGGGTGTTTCCAGCAAAAAGGGCAGATGTTTCAGCTTAGGATGGTTGATGATACGGCTCAGTGCCGCCATACCAATTTCCCCTTCATCCAGACAGGCGTGTCTGTCCTTATGGCTGCCCATGGGATTTTTGCTGTCGTTGAGGTGGATGGCTTTCAGCCGTTCCAGCCCGATGATGCGGTCAAATTCCGCCAGCACATCATCCAGATGTTCCACAATGTCATATCCTCCGTCGAAAACATGACAGGTGTCCATACAAACCCCTAATTTTTCTCCCAGTTCTACTTTATCTATGATGGCACGGAGTTCCTCAAAATTTCTGCCCACTTCCGTGCCTTTGCCTGCCATGGTTTCCAGCAGCACTTCTGTCTGGATTTCCGGTTTCAGCACATGGTTCAGCAGGTCAGCGATTTTTTCAATGCCCACATCTGCGCCCTGTTTCACGTGGCTTCCGGGATGGAAGTTATACATGGCTTCCGGCAGGTGGGACAATCTGTCCAAATCCTCCGCCATAACGTTTGCGGCAAATTCCCGCAGACCTTCATCAGCGGCACAGGCGTTCATGGTGTAAGGCGCATGTGCCAGAATTTTTCCAAAACCTTTTTCCGCCGCAAAAGCGCGGTAAGCGGCAATATCCTCTAAATCCAATGCTTTCACGCTGCCCCCTCTGGGGTTTCTGGTGAAAAACTGAAAGGTATTGGCGCCGATTTTCTCTGCCATTTTGCCCATGGCAAGATACCCCTTTGACGCCGATAAATGACATCCAACCCAAAACATAGTTGTCCTCCCTTATCCTTCGTAATAAACAATATTGGTAAATACGGTCATGACATCTCCCCGATTGATATACGTATGGGGGCGGGAGGAATCGAACTGTATAAAATCCCCTTCTGCCATGACATATTCCACTGTCTCCAACACCAGCACCAGTTCCCCTGCCGTCACCAGCAAAGATTCCCGGGTATGGGTGCCGTGTCCTTCTGAAGTAAAAGAAGCGCCTGTGTCCAGTTCACTGTTGAAGAATTCAAAATCCCGGCTGCCTTCCGCCCGATTGTAATGATACACACGGTAGCCCTTGCCGTCGTCCACCAATGCGCTCTCAGCTTTTGGCACAAAAAAAGGCTTGGTAGCCTGAATGTCGATGAGCTGGGTATAGGGCACCTGTAAACCGGTGGCAATCTTCCATAAGGTGTTGATGGTGGGGCTGGATTCGCCTTTTTCCACCTGGGAAAGCATCACCTTGCTGACGCCGGACAATTCCGCCAGTCTGCCTAGAGAAAGCCCCCGTTCCGTCCGCAGACGTTTCAGGTTTTCCGCGATGATTTCGTTCAGTTCCATGGCGCTTCTCCTTTCCGCAAAATCTTTTTCGTTCTTATTGTACGCAAAAACCCTTTGTCGTGCAACCCAAAAAGGCTTTTCGCCGGAAAAATCAGGGTTTTTGCTTGCTTTTGGCCTTTCTTGGGGGTATAATGTGTAACCGTTGAACAATAAATCATTACATAGAAAGGAACCGATTATGGGCGCAAAACTCATTGCTTTTTTCAAAAAAGAAACCATTCTCTGTGTGGCTGGACTTTTGGCAGTCATTTCCATGGCGTGGATTCCGCCGGACGGGGAATACGCAGGCTATATCAACTGGCAGGTCTTAGTGCTGCTGTTCTGCCTCATGTCCGTCATGGGGGGCTTACAGGCACTGGGCATATTCAAAGCCATTGCCAACACCCTGCTCCACTGGGCAAACGGCTTAAGACAGCTGACACTGCTGCTGGTGATGCTGTGCTTTTTCTTCGCCATGGTGGTCACCAATGACGTTGCCCTCATCACATTCGTTCCTTTTACCATACTGCTGCTGCAAATGGCAGACCTGACAGGGGAAATGATTCCCATACTGGTATTGCAGACCATTGCCGCCAATCTGGGAAGTATGCTGACACCCATCGGCAACCCCCAGAATCTGTATCTGTATACAGTTTCCGGCATGTCTCCGGCGGATTTCGTACTGACCATGCTGCCTTTGACACTGCTTTCCCTGTTCCTTTTGGTACTGTGCTGCATGCTGACAAAAGACCTGCCCCTTTCCGGCCAGATGCTGCCGCCTATGCAGGGGGAAGCCTTTT
>CATZIM010000109.1 GCA_958420075.1 uncultured Clostridia bacterium
TGGCACCAAAAGGACAATTTACCAGACACATCCCACAGGAAACACATTTATCGTAGTCGATTTTTGCGCGTCCATACTGGTCAGAACTGATGGCATCAATACCACAGGCAGCCGCACAAGGACGTTTCTGATGAATAATCGCATTATACGGACATACATCAATGCATCTTCCGCACTGAATGCACTTTTCCTGATCGATCACAGAGCGACCATTGACAATATGAATGGCATCTTTCGGGCATACTTCTGTGCAAGGATGCGCTAAACAGCCTTGACATCCATTTGTTGCTACCACTTTATTCTCTGGGCAAGCATGGCAGGCAAATTTGATGATGTTAATCAACGGTGGATCGTAATACTTCCGTGCAATTGCGCTTTCTTCGATCCCATCAGAAACAGGTGCAGACTCTGCTGCTGTTCGCACTGGCAGACCAATGGCCAAACGCAGACGTTCGCCAATGATGGCACGTTCCAGAAAAATGCTTTCTCTGTAGGATGCCAGCTCACCTGGCAGAATTTTAAATGGCAGCTGTTCAATTTTTTTTGCATAATCGCCGCCTTCATAAGCAAGGCGTGCAACTTCCGTAAATACTTTTCTTCGAATATCAATAACTGACGTGTAAATTCCTCTCATAGAAACTCCTTTATCATAAATGTATTTTCCTTGTACCACACACAAATGTACTCCATCTGCCATCCATTATACCATAGCAGCAAACCCTTCACAATTTCATATTTCCATTTGCATGTTCTTTTACAAAAACATTACGACTGTGCTGTTTCACTTGTTTTTCTGTCCACGCCATCAATAGATTTACAATCTTTTGCTGCTGTATATCTGTCAATGGCACACCCATTTTCACGCCATACCATTTGTTTAAACACCCCCTGCAGCAGCATGCTGTAGCATGTTGTGCCACAAAAATAGGATGTCCTTTCATGGGTGTTTGTTTTCCATCGTTTTTGGGATTTGCCGGTGCCAATCGCTCTCTTACAAATTCCTTTGCATGCTGTGCAATTTTCTCCATACCGACCCGTTCTATATAAGAAAAATCAGCTTCTTTTAGATAAAATTTACTTCTGAAATTTGATTTGGATAATTTTTCCAGAGCTTGTTCAATGGTTTGCATACATATTCCGCCTCCATTCATTTGTATCATAGCACTTTTCCAAAAAGTCACAAGAGCACGATTGTATTTTTCTGAAAAAAGTATTGCTCTGTGAGATAATTCGTATTACATTAGTAAATGAAATTTGCTATTCGTAAAGGAGAACCGTTATGCGTGTTACAGCAATGTCAAAAAATCAAATTACAGAAGGTGTTATTTGGAAACAGCTGCTTTTTTTCTTTTTTCCTATTTTATTAGGGACACTGTTTCAGCAATTATATAACACAGCAGATACCGTTGTTGTTGGTCGTTTTGTAGGAACACAAGCTTTGGCTGCCGTAGGCGGCTCTACAGGACAGATTGTAAACCTTGTCGTCAACTTCTTCGTCGGCCTTGCATCTGGTGCTACTGTCATCATTGCCCGTTATTATGGCGCAAGAGACCGAATCAAACTGAATAATGCACTTCATACAGCCATTGCATTATCCATTGTGGGCGGTATTGTGACTGGCATTGCGGGAATTTTATTAACTCCATCCTTATTGAAAATGATGAATACCCCTGCGGATGTTATTGAAGGCTCCACCATGTATCTGCGCATTTATTTCGCCGGTATCATTTTTGTTTTTGTCTATAACATCGGTTCCGGTATCCTGCGTGCTGTTGGTGATTCCAAACGTCCCCTTTATTTTTTGATTGTTTGCTGCTTTTTAAACATCTTTTTGGATATTCTTTTTGTTGTTTATTTAAAGCTGGGTGTAAAAGGCGCTGCCTTTGCTACCGTGATTTCACAGGCCGTTAGTGCGTTACTGGTCATTCTTTCTTTGACCAAGTCTGTAGACATCTATCGGCTGCGTCCAAATAAGATTCGTTTTTACAAGAGTTTGCTCATTGCCATCATCACCATTGGGCTTCCTGCCGGACTGCAGTCTGTTATGTATGGTATTTCCAATATCATCATACAGACTTCCCTGAATAGTCTGGGTACAGAAACCGTTGCGGCTCATACAGCTTTTGCAAAGATCGACGCAATCTACTGGATGATTTCCGGTGCGTTTAGTGTTTCCATCATTACATTCATTGGCCAGAATTATGGCGCACGTAAATTCGACCGTATGAAAAAGAGTATCAAAGTGTGTTTGCTCATGGACTTGATTGCTTCCCTGCTGCTGACAACTGTCATGCTTTTGGCTGGTCCTTATCTTCTGCGTCTTTTCACATCCGACCAGGAAGTTATCGAAATCGGCATGCAGATCATCCACATTATCGCACCTTCCTATGCGCTCTTTATCTTCATTGAAATATTGTCCAGTTCTTTGCGCGGTATGGGCAATGTGGTCGTTCCTATGCTGATGACCTGCGGTGGTGTTTGCGTATTGCGTATTCTGTGGATCTTCATCTTTGTAAGAACCCATTTGAGCGTTACAACCATTTTGATGAGCTACCCCATCTCCTGGGGCTTCACGGCAATACTGTTTATCATCTATTTCATGTTTTATCAAAAGAAATTTTTCCGTCGCTGTATGGAAGAAACAGAAGCTCCAGCAGAAACAAACGCATAAAGAAAAGGCAGACAAATTTAAGGGCATCTTCATAAGAAAACAAAGAAAGCTGAAATCCTCATCGAACAAAGGATTCCAGCTTTCTTATTTTTACTGAGATATAATTTGGTATGTTTTCTTCTGAAGACAGCAGTCGTAATTTCCCTTAAGAAATCAATAAAAGGAAAACCAACGTTTTCTTAAGGGAAAGTTACCTGTCTGCCTTTTTTATATATAAAATGATATGCCTTAATCTCCAACACCAAAATCAGTCTTTTCATAAAGAACTTCCACAGATGGGTCTTCTAAAAGCCATTGATATGTTTCCATAAACCATGCTACCAATTCTTCATCCCGTTTTACTGATGTACTGTTATTGGTAAATACATTAACGGTTCCCAGTGGGAAATATTTTTTCAAAAGCTCAATATCTCTGGCAATCATTTCTTTTGTCTGTCCTTTGATGCCTACCATTAAGCAGGGAGATTCAAAATATGTTCTCACTTCTTCCGGTGATGTAAAGTCAGCATGCTTATTCAGATAATTTTCCCGAAAATCCCAATCAAATGTTTCCACACCGATTTTGAAAATGATAGGGATTCCCATATATTCCCGTATACGCTGCAGTTGATGCCGATACATCCAATGGGCTTCAAAGAATAATTTTTGAATCTTTTTTTCATGAATTAAATTACGGATTTCTTCCAATGTTTCTTTTGGAAGCTCAAAACAGCTTCCAGAATTGATAACTTCCAATACGCCATATTTTCCTGTTACACGAGAAAGCACTTCATGATTGAGGCGCACCATAGCATCTTCATCTTTTGAATTATCCGCTATATAATCGCAGAAAACGCATTTTCCCCAGGCACAGGGACGTCCCTGAAGCAATACGATTTCTCGTTGATTTTTGTTTGTAATTTCATTATATCGTTCCATGGGAATTTCCTTTCTGTACCTTTTGTTTCAGAGAAGCGGGCAGCATACCGTAAAGCACCACAGTGCAGAACACAATGACAATACGATCCAAATAATCGGTGATTGCCTGCACAACGCAAACGCTGGCTGTCATTCCAAGGCCGCCTGCATGCAAAAGCTGCACCAGCAGACTGGAACCTGATGAAGTGATGCCGCCGAAAACAGCTGCTGTAATCACAGAGCTGACAATGGTGCCAGGTAAAGAAACGCAAAGCGCTGTCAACAACACTTTCCAGAATTGTCTGCCGTTTGGTCTGATTTTCTGATAGAAAATACCAGCCATAACCCCTACAACCATTTGCACGGGAATGTAATAAAATGAGTAAATATCACTGGTGCATCCACTGATGATGCCGCTTAGAATCCCAGGAACCATACCATAGACAGGTCCCAGCATAACTGCTGACAAAACAGTTCCCAAGGAATCCAGATAGATCGGAAGCCGGAGCAATAGTGCTAAATTCGCTCCAACCACGTTCAAAGCTGTAGCAATTCCTAAAAAACAAATTTGCATAACCGTAGTTTTTCTCATTTTACAACATCCCCTTTCAGCGTTTTCACATGATCCTCTTCATCTTTTGGCATCCAAACACGTTTGCCTGCATCTTCTACCATAATTTGTCGCAAAACATGACGTACATCAGACGCATCTGCACCAAATACATGGGTAATGAAAAAGGTCATGAAACGATAAGGGTCTGTTTCTGTTAAAATATGACTGTTTTTTTCTTTTTTCCAGAAATCATAGGTGTCTACCACTGTCTGACCCAAAGATATTCCGGCTGTTTCCACTGTGGTATAAGCTGAAAATCCCTTGCACAGACTATGATCAATGCAATAAGCAACTGCAAGTGGGTCATTAATGACACAGCCAATGACACCTTCCTGTTTCCAATGGAAGTCAAAATAAAAACGTGTGATGTTGCGAATAAAGTTCCCGATTTCCGGAGACAAACAGGTCATGTACTCAACCAGATTGGGTGTCAATACAATTTCTCTGGTAACATCCAAACCAATCATTTGAATCTGTTTCTGACGCAAAGCCGGATAGCTTTCAAAGGCTTCATATACTGCCTTTGCCGCATCAGGGTCGCACCAATAATTGTATTCTGCTACTGGGGAACAATTTCCGTGGCTTTTGTAGCTGCCGCCCATTGTCACCAGTTCTCCCAGCCCCTCAAGGCACTCAGGATGATCCTGTATCAATCGTGCGATGTTTGTGAGAGGACCCAGGGCAATAATAGATACCTCTTTCTGTTCAGACAGTGTCTGCGCCAGAAATTCGATGGCACCTTCTTTGGGTCGCACCTCTGTAACATTCGGCAGAAAACTTTCGCCAAGTCCATCAGCACCGTGGGTATCTGTAGCATCCACATAGGACCGCACAAGAGGCTTTGTTTCCCCCAGATACACAGGCACGTCCAACCGCCCCAATAGCTCCAAGGCTTTTAAAGCGTTTTCCGCCCCCTGTGTTGTCGGAACATTTCCGCACACCACCGTGATACCCAACACATCCAGTTCCGGCGACTGCAGCGCCAACAGCAGTGCCAGCACATCATCTATGCCGGGATCACAATCAATAATTACTTTTTTTGCATTCATTCTCCAATCTCCTTTCCGATTCTGTTTTTCGCATCGGTTCCCGCAGCAACGGGAATACCCGAATGCGAGATTGAGATACTTGGTTTTTTATACTGGGAAGTTCACGAACCAGTCCGACAGATGAAACAAAATTTCAAACTGCCGATTATATAAATGCAGAAGAAAGTATAGCACAAAATTTTCATACTGTATAGTAATTTCATAAAATCAACATTCTCATCAAATATTATTCTTTTGCTATTTTTTAAACTTACAAAAAAAGGTCCTCCTGATTCATGCAAATCAGTTAGACCTTTTTCAGATTCTATTTTTTCTTAATATTCCATCAACGCCCCAGCAAATTCCTGCGGGATAATGGAATACTGTCGGTATTCCACTCTCAGCTTTGCATAATCTTCCGGTACTGCATCAAGAGCGGCTTTCAGACCTTTTTGAACTTGCAGTACAATAGACCGGAACAACGGCGTTTCATATACATCTTCCATTGCTTTTATAACATCTTTCGCATAAGAAGAAGGACATTCTACCCTCGCAAAATCGATGCAGGCATCATTTAGTCCATTCAGCATTTCATCAATTTCTACAAAGTCAATCGCATCACAACTTTCGAACTCGTCAAAGTCAAAACGTTCACCATAAATGGATAACAGCTCCAACATCAAAAAGGAAGCCCAGCACAAAATTTCCCACTGTACCAGATTATCATTGCCTTCTGAAAAATGATTTTCGTAGAATACAGACTGCTCTTCTGTTAATTCCTCGCCAACCATAAACTCCAGAACACAGGCATAAAGAGCATTCGCAAAGTCCGCAAAATCTGAAGGTTTTATTTTTCCATGCAGATAGTCCCAAAGCATCTGGATGGATTGGTATGTAATGGGAAGCGGTTCTTCTCCATTTTCCTGAAGCCCTTGCTCCAATGTATGCATATATTGCTCCAGCACAAGCAGATTTCCCAAAAGCCTTGTTTGATTACTGCTATTTTTAAATGCCTCATCTGCCAACTTACTGCAATTGGATACCCAATCTCCGGCGTTTTTTCTGCTCAATGAGGCAAAATCACAAAAAAGTGTGTGTGCATCCATAAAATCATTCCTTTCATGATTGATTCTCTATATGTATCAGCATCTCTTTTGCTTTTCGTATAACTTCTGTTGCCATAGCAATATTCCCGCTTTGTTCTTCTACGGGAATATCTACGACAGCATTAAATGGATTGTGCATTTGCTCGCATCCCAA
>CATZIM010000110.1 GCA_958420075.1 uncultured Clostridia bacterium
ACCTGCATAATCCGGAAAATCCCGTTTATGAAGTCAAAGACGGCAGCATCGAATTTGACCATGTAAATTTTGCATACGGCAAAAACGCCGACAAACTTTGTCTGGATAATGTAAATCTGAAAATTCCTTCCGGTTCTACGGTGGGTATCATTGGCGGCACCGGCAGTTCCAAGAGTACATTGGTACAGCTCATTCCCCGTCTGTATGATGCCACAGAAGGTTCTGTAAAAGTAGGCGGCAGAGATGTCAGAGAATACGACATTGAATCCCTCAGAGAAGAAGTTGCCATGGTGCTGCAGAAAAACGTTCTGTTCTCCGGCACCATCAAAGATAACCTGCGTTGGGGCAAAGAGGACGCAACCGATGAGGAAATGCGTCATGTCTGCCAGCTGGCACAGGCTGATGAATTCATCCAGACCTTCCCTGATGGTTATGATACTTATATCGAACAGGGCGGTACCAACGTTTCCGGTGGTCAGAAACAGCGTCTTTGCATTGCCAGAGCGCTGCTGAAAAAACCGAAAATCCTGATTCTGGACGACTCCACCAGTGCCGTGGATACCAAAACAGATGCCCTCATCCGTACAGCATTCCGGGAAGAAATCCCCAACACTACCAAAATCATCATTGCACAGCGTATTTCTTCTGTAGAAGACGCGGATTTGATTTTGGTACTGGATGACGGCAAGATCAACGGCATGGGCACTCATCAGGAACTTCTTGCCAATAATGAAATTTATCGTGAAGTATATGAATCTCAGCAGAAAGGGGGACTGGAAGAATGAGTGGACATATGAGAGGTCCCGGACGTGGCGTACCCATCGGACGGGCAAAAATGGACAAAGTCACCATGAACCGTTTGCTCAGCTATTTGAAAGAGTATAAACTGCGGTTTACATTTGTTTTGATCTGCATTCTGATCAGTGCCGTGGCAGGTGTTGCAGGCTCCCTGTTCCTGCAGGTAGTTATCGACGATTATATTACACCATTGCTGAAAACAGCTTCTCCTGATTTTGCGGGATTGTTCCAGGCGGTACTGACTATGGCTGCCATTTACCTCATCGGTATTCTGGCAACCCTCTTTTACAACCGTACTATGGTTTCCATCTCCCAGGGGATTTTGAAGAAAATCCGTGACCAGATGTTCTCCCACATGCAGCGGCTGCCTATCCGGTACTTTGATACCCATACCCATGGGGATGTCATGAGCCGTTACACCAACGATACAGATACCCTGCGTCAGATGCTTTCCATGAGTGTGCCTCAGATGTTTTCTTCTATCGTCACCATCGTGGCAGTTGTCTGCGCAATGCTTTACACAAGTGTGTATCTGACCATTCTGGTAGCCATTGTGGTATTCTTCATTCTGAAGGTATTCAAATTCATTGCCAGCCACAGTGGGAAGTACTTCATCAAACAGCAGGAAACACTGGGCGATGTGAATGGTTATATCGAAGAAATGATCAACGGGCAGAAAGTTGTTAAAGTTTTCTGTCATGAAGAAAAAGCAAAAGAAATTTTCCGTGAAAAGAATGCGGCTCTGTGTGAAAACGCTACCAAAGCCAACCAGTATGCCAATATCCTCATGCCCATCATGATGAACTTGGGGAACTTACAGTATGTGCTCATTGCCATTGTCGGCGGCGCACTGGCAGTAAATGGCATCGGCGGTCTGACACTGGGCGCTATCGCTTCTTTCCTGCAGCTGTCCAAGAGCTTTTCTTCTCCTATCAGCCAGGTTTCTCAGCAGATCAACTCTGTTGTTATGGCGCTGGCAGGTGCAAAACGTATTTTTGAACTGCTGGATGAAGAAGAAGAAGCCGATGATGGTTATGTAACACTGGTCAATGCAAAATATGATGATAACGGCGAATTGGTGGAATGCCCCGAACATACAGGTCTGTGGGCATGGAAACATCCTCACGAAGATGGCACCATCACTTATACCCAGCTCACAGGGGATGTACGATTCTTTGATGTGGATTTTGGTTACACAGAAGATAAGATCGTTCTCCACAACATCAGTCTGTATGCAAAACCTGGTCAGAAAGTGGCTTTCGTTGGCGCAACCGGTGCTGGTAAAACCACTATCACCAACCTGATCAACCGTTTTTATGATATCGCCGATGGTAAAATCCGTTACGACGGCATCAACATCAATAAAATCAAAAAAGAAGACCTGCGTCATTCCCTGGGGATTGTATTGCAGGATGTCAACCTGTTTACAGGCACCGTTATGGATAACATCCGTTACGGGAAACTGGATGCTACTGATGAAGAATGTATCGCAGCGGCAAAACTTGCCAATGCCGACAGCTTCATTCGGATGCTGCCCAACGGATATAACACCATCCTTTCCGGTGATGGTTCCGGTTTGTCTCAGGGGCAGCGGCAGCTCATCTCCATTGCCCGTGCGGCGGTGGCTGACCCTCCCGTTATGATTCTGGACGAAGCAACATCTTCCATTGATACCCGTACAGAAGCCATTGTGCAGAGAGGTATGGATGCCCTGATGAAAGGCAGAACCGTATTTGTTATTGCGCACCGTCTGTCTACCGTTCAGAACTCCAATGTTATCATGGTTCTGGAACATGGTCGTATCATCGAACGTGGTACCCACGAAGATTTGATTGCTCAAAAGGGCAAATATTATCAGCTCTATACAGGTGCATTCGAACTGGAATAAGTATTCATAAAAACATAAAGATAGCTGGAATCCTTCCAATGAATGGCTTCCAGCTATTTTTTTGTCAGGAGAGCTTTCTTCTGAGGGCAATTATCGCTGTTTCTTTTTGGAAAGCAAGAAAGGAAAAAACAATGTTTTCTGAAGAAGAACCTGTTTTGAAAATCCCCCCTCTTTTTTGTATGGAAATTTATACAGAACCTGTTTTTTTGCGGAGAATATGGTATCATAAAAGAAGAAGATTTTCCGAAAAAAGCATTGCGGCGGGTACTTTTGGATGATATACTAAACGATGGTGCTTTTTTACAAGAAAAGCGGAAAAGAGGAAAAAAACGGCAGAAACAGGGTGTTTTGCTGGAAAAGATACATGAAGGAATGTGGAAGGAGGAACAACATGTTTACCATTCGGGAGTATGTGAAAGTTTCCAGTCTGGAAGAAGCATACGAATTGAATCAGAAAAAGGCAAACGTGGTATTTGGCGGCGGCGTATGGCTGCGTCTGGGCAGAAAGAACATCCAGACGGCTATTGATCTGTCCGGTTTGGGTCTGGACGAAATTACAGAGGACGAAAAAGAATTTTCCATCGGATGTATGGTTTCCCTGCGTCAGCTGGAAACCCACAAAGGCATTGACGCTTACACAAAAGGTGCGGTGAAAGAAAGCCTGCGCCATATTGTAGGGGTGCAGATGCGTAACTGCGCAACAGTTGGCGGCAGCATTTACGGCAGATTCGGTTTTTCCGATATTCTCTGCTGTCTGCTGGGTCTGGACTGCGATGTGGAACTGTATAAACAGGGCAGAATGCCTTTGGCAGATTTCGCAAAAATGAAAAAAGATAACGACATTCTGGTGCGTGTCATCATCAAAAAGACACCTCTGGAAACTGTATACCTGTCCCAGAGAAACACAGAAACAGACTTTCCTGTGGTTTCCTGCGCTGTGACAAAAGACGCAGAAGGTTATTATGCTGTTATTGGTGCAAGACCTTGTCAGCCTGTTGTGGTGCGTGACAGCGAAGGCATTTTGAACAAAGCAGAAGTGACAGCGGAAGATTTGGCGGCTTTTGCGTCCAAAGTGCAGAATAGCATGGACTTTGCTGACAATACCAGATGCAGCGGCGCATACCGCAGACATGTGGCAGGCGTTCTGGTGAAAAGAGGACTGAAACAGCTCATGGGAGGGGACAAATGATGCAGATTACCGTAAAACTCAATGGAAAAAATGTGACTGCTGAAGTGGCACCGGATATGGCTCTGCTGGATTTTGTCAGAGACCACGGCTGTTACAGCGTCAAAAGAGGCTGCGAAACATCCAACTGCGGTCTGTGTACTGTATTGATGGATGGCAAGCCCGTTTTGTCCTGCTCTACACTGGCAGTTCGTGCCGACGGTCATGAAGTGGTGACCATGGAAGGCTGTCAGGCAGAAGCGGAAGAATTCGGCGCGTTTCTGGCAGATCAGGGGGCAGAACAGTGCGGTTACTGCAGCCCTGGCTTTATTATGAATGTACTGGCAATGTGCAAGGAAATGGAAAATCCCACAGACGATGAAATCCGGGAATACCTTTCCGGCAACCTTTGCCGTTGTTCCGGCTATGAAGGCCAGCTCCGTGCCATTCATGCCTATCTGGATTACAAGAAAGGGGCGAAATGAGAATGAAATATGTAAATCAGCCCATTCGGAAAAAAGACGCCATGGCATTGGTAACAGGCAAACCTGTTTATACCGATGATATTGCGCCTAAGGATTGTCTGGTGGTAAAGGTGCTGCGCAGCCCCCATGCCCATGCGGAAATTCTGGAAATCAAAAAAGATATCGCGGAAAAACTGTCCGGTATCGTTTGTGTCCTGACTTATGAAGATGTGCCTCAGAAGCGTTTCACCATGGCAGGGCAGACATATCCTGAACCCAGCCCCTATGACAGACTGATTCTGGACAAACGTGTCCGTTTCGTTGGGGATGCTGTTGCCATTGTGGCAGGGGAAACAGAAAAAGCCGTAGATCAGGCAATGAAAGTCATTAAAGTAAAATACGATGTGCTGGAACCTGTGCTGGATTTCCACGAAGCAAAAGATAATCCCATTCTGGTGCATCCTGAAGATAACTGGCAGGCGCTTTGTCCTGTAGGTGCGGACAACAAGCGGAATCTGTGTGCAAGCGGTCTGGAAGAACATGGCGATGTGGATAAAGTCATTGCAGAAAGCGATGTGGTTGTGGAAAACACTTACCACACAAAAGCCGTACAGCAGACCATGATGGAAACCTTCCGTACTTATACCCAGATGGACACTTACGGCAGACTGAACATCATCAGCTCCACACAGGTGCCTTTCCATGTACGCCGTATCCTGTCTAACGCGCTGGATATTCCTAAGTCCAAGATTCGTGTCATCAAACCCAGAATCGGCGGCGGTTTCGGTGCAAAACAGACTGTTGTAGCGGAAGTATATCCTGCTATCGTCACACTGAAAACAGGCAGACCTGCAAAAATCATTTATACCAGAGAAGAAAGCCTCATTGCTTCTTCTCCCAGACATGAAATGGAAATCAAAGTGCGCATCGGTGCCAACAAAGACGGTCATATCCGTGGCATCGAAGTGAAAACACTGTCCAATACAGGTGCATTCGGGGAACATGGCCCTACAACCGTTGGCCTGTCCGGTCATAAATCCATCCCTCTGTATAGCAAGGCGGAAGCATTCCGTTTCCAGTATGATGTTGTTTACACAAACAAAATGTCCGCAGGTGCGTACCGTGGTTACGGTGCCACACAGGGTATTTTTGCTGTGGAATCTGCCATCAACGAACTGGCAGTGAAGCTGAATATGGACCCTGTGGCACTGCGTGAAATGAACCTGACCAGAGAAGGCGACGTCATGCACGCATACTACGGCGAAACAGCAAACAGCTGCACACTGGATCGTTGTCTGGAACGTACAGCGGAAATGATTGGCTGGAAAGAAAAATATCCCAGACGTGTGATGCCTGACGGCAAAATCCGTGGTGTAGGTATCGCTATGGCTATGCAGGGTTCCGGTATTTCCAGCGTGGATACTGGTTCCGTTTCCATCAAGATCAATGACGACGGTTTCTATGCCCTGACCATCGGTGCATCCGATATGGGTACTGGCTGTGACACCATTCTGTCCCAGATGGCAGCAGATTGTCTGGACTGCTCTGTGGATGATATCATCGTTTATGGCGTTGATACAGACGTTTCTCCTTATGACAGCGGTTCCTACGCATCCAGTACCACTTATGTGACAGGTATGGCCACAGTGAAAGCCTGCCAGACACTGGTGGACAAAATGAAAGCGTACGGTGCGGAAAAACTGGGCTGCTCCGTGGATGAAGTAGAATTTGACGGGGAAAAAGTATACAGCCTGAAAGACGGCAGCAGCATCAGTCGAAAAGATATCGGCAATGCTATCATGTGCGCAGGGGAAAATGCCCTCTTTGCTACAGAAGCCCATTCTTCACCTGTTTCTCCTCCGCCTTTCATGGCTGGTGCCGTAGAAGTGGAAGTTGACCCTGAAACAGGTAGCGTGAAACTCATCGACTATGCGGCAGTGGTAGACTGCGGTACCGTTGTGAACCCCAACCTGGCAAGAGTACAGGTAGAAGGCGGTCTGGTACAGGGCATCGGTATGGCCCTTCATGAAAATATCACATATAATGAAAAAGGCGAATTGGCTGAAAATTCTTTGATGCAGTACAAAATCCCTACCCGTATGGATATGGGCAAACTGCGTGTGGAATTTG
>CATZIM010000111.1 GCA_958420075.1 uncultured Clostridia bacterium
GTACAGGATCATAAGAAAGTTTGGCAGGCAGATCGGTCGCCTCCAGTTTGAAAATCACAGGACGCAGACCATCATTACAGGAGCAGATGGCAACACCAGGCTGACGAATCCAGTCGCCGAAATAGAATACATCTTTTCCGGCACCATGGGCAAGAGCGAAAACATATTGATAAATAGCCTTCCATGCTTCGTCACAAAAGCCTTCGGGTTTGGCATAATCGGCGTAGAAAACCTGACCTGCCTCCATCATGGGACAGGCGGTAAGTCCCGGTGCGCCGTATTGAGCAGCAAGTTCTTGATCCAGTGTGGTTTTCAGAACAGTGATTTTGACTTGATTCATAAAATCCCTCCCTCTTGAGGTTTGCAGGTATTTTTCTGATTATATCATATCTTTTTATGTTTTTTCAATTTCCGTATATTGACATATATAGATTGTCGATATATTATATAGATAATCTATATATGGAGGTGAAAAGATGGCACAGGAAAAAGGCGTAGGCAATACATCTGTCTTGATTTTGAAATTGCTGGAAGAAAAGGACATGTATGGCTACGAAATGATCGAAACACTGGCGGCTCGCTCTGACGACACCTTCCGATTAAAGGCAGGAACCCTTTATCCCATACTCCATGGGTTGGAAAAAGACGGTTTTGTCACATCCTATGAGGAAGCGGCAGAAGGGCGCACCAGAAAGTATTATCGTCTGACGGAAGCAGGCAAGGGGGAACTGGCAAAGCAGACGGAAAGATGGAACGCTTATGCGGCGGCAGTGCACAAGGTGTTGAATGGGGGTGCTTGTTGTGCAGGGATTTAAAAAGATATGGAGCGGATGGAAAGCGTGGCTATCTGCAGATACACTGTCGGAAGAAGACTTTATGCGTGAGGAAGTGGCAGACAGATTTCGCAGCCATCTGGTGGAATGCCGGAAAGCATGGAAGGCAGCTGGCATGACAGCGGCAGAACAAAAAGAGGCAGAGGAAACAGAAATTTCTTTGATTCTGGAAAAAATGGAAAGCGAAGAAAAGGCGGAAGAAACACCACTGCTTTCTTCTTCTGAAATGCAGAACTATGTGGATACGGTCTGTGACCAGATTCGATGGAAACAGACCAGAAAAGCAGTGGCGGAGGAATTGACAGACCATTTGCTTCTGCAGAAGGAGGCTTTTCTGGCGGAAGGATTGTCGGAGGAAGAAGCAGAAAAACGCACCGTGGAGGAAATGGGGGACGGCATTGCGGTAGGCATGGCGTTGGACAGAACTCATCGCCCCAAGGCTCAATGGCAGATGGTATTGGTGGCGGCGGTGTTGTTATCTATGGGGCTGTTCTGCAGATTGACTATTGATGAGGTATCTTTTGGTGTAGATATGGTGGTGCCGGTACTTTTGGCTGCGGCGTTGTTTGGAGCAGCCTATTTTCTGGATTTTACCTTGCTGGCAAGAAAAGCAAAATGGGTGATTCTGTTATTTCTGGGAATGCTGATTTTGTTGGTTCCTTTTGTAGAAAAAAGCGGCGGAGAAAGTGTATTTTTCTTTTTTGATTACGCTTATGCCTTGACAGGGATTGCCTTGCTGGTGCCCTTGCCGTTTCTTTCTGTACTGTTCTTCATGAGAGGAAGAAAGGTAAAAGGATATTGGCTTTGCTGGCTGGCAATGGCAGTGCTGGCTGCGCTGTTGTTTTCTTTCGGGAAAATTTCTATGGTATTGATTTTTTCTATTTCTGCCTATGGCGCATTTTTTGTGGCAGTGGGAACAGACTGGTTTTCTATGGGAAAACAGAAGGGAAAACGATTGCTGGCTTTGACAACGGGAGCAGGCATTGGAGTAGGTACACTGGTAATGTTTGGAATCCCTGCCCTGCGGTATCGTCTGAGCTTTGCCGTTGCGCGGGTGACAGGCGGGGAGTTTGGAGGCGGTTATTTCAGATATTTGGTGGAAAATATCTGGGAAAACTGTCGTTGGCTGGGCAGTGGAAGCCTTCCCCAGAACGAAATGGCAATGAGCGTACAGCTTGTGCTTTCTCAAAGACAGGACTTGTTCAGCAATGACATTTTGCTGCCCAGACTGGGTTTTGCCTATGGAAAACTGGCAGTGGCACTGGTATTGGCAGTGTTTGCTTTGTTTTTCCTGTTGTCTTTTCAGCAGATCCGAAAACAGCGGAGTGCTTTTGGACGAATGACAGCCCTTTCCATCTGGTTGGTGCTGCTGATGCAGACTGTATTCTTTACGGCTTATAATCTGGGTTTTATGTTGGTGGCACCTTATGCGCTGCCTTTGGTGAGCTATGGCAATACGGTGCTGTGTATCAACGCTCTGCTCATAGGACTGCTCTGCTCTGTATTCCGTCGGGGCGAAGGTGTACGGGATAAGGACCTGGCGGCGGCATAAAAAAGAGAGAGAATGTTTTTACATTCTCTCTCTTTTTTAATTCCAATAAAGATTTGGCAGAACACCCAGAAAAATGAAGATTGCCACAATGATCCAGAAGGAAACAGTGAATACCTTTTCTTTGGGTGCGTCTGTATCTGCGGGTAAAGCTGGCGCAGGCGCAGGGTTCCGCCGCAGGAACAGATAAATGAGCAGTGCCAGGAAAGGCAGGAAGATCAAGCATTGCAGACCTACGCTCATCAATTCCTGCAGGAAAGAAAGTTCTTCCACAACGCCTTGCTGGGGTGTCTGAGCAGTTGTGGCAACACAGTTTAATGCGTTGATGAGAAAATGGGGCAGCATAGAGGCAAAGATGGAGCCTGTACGCTGTACCATAAAGGCAAAGATGGCACCCAGCAGAAAGGCGTACAATGCCTGCTGGAGATTCATGTGCAGCATGGCAAACATGAGGGCACTCATCAGCAGTGCCTTTTTCGCCCCTAAACTCCGATAGCCGTGAAGGGCAGCACCGCGGAAGAGCAATTCTTCAAAAACAGCGGGCTGCACAGCGATAACGAACAGCAAGGAAAAGAATGAGCTGTCGTTGAGTTCCCCCATGGCTTGCTCTACTAGATTGGGCTGGAGCGGAGATGTGAGCACCACGATCATGGAAATGAAGGGCAGTGAGCAATAAGCGATACCAAGGCAAAGCAAGGCGTTTTTCCAGTTCAAAGGCTTAATGGAAAAGCATTCCTTCACCGAGGCTTTCTCCGTTTTTACATAAATGACCAGCATGGGAATGAATACCAAAAACTGCATGATGATGTTTGACCAGTCTGAAGGCAGACCCATAACGTTTGTCAGCAAAAGCCCCAGCACCGTAGAGCCAATCATGAAGAATAGAAATACAAACAGAAAGTATTGGTTTGCGCGTCGTGCCATAAAATTCCTCCTTAATTCAAAATAAAAAACTTCCGGCGCAGGGAAAAGAGGCCCCTTCCCCGCCCGAAAGTTCCGTGTGTCCGTTTGTTTTGTCTGGAAAGCTTAGATTTCTGTTTCCTTTTCTGTGTCAGATGCCGTGATGGCTGCCGCCTGATTATATTTTTTGTCATATTTGCGGTTGATATATTCTGTGCAGAACATTTTGATGGTGGCGAAAATAGGTACCCCGATAAACATACCCAAAGGCCCCATGACAGCACCGCCTACTACAACGGCAAGGATGATCCACAGCGGGCTTACATCCAGAGAGTTCCCCAGAATCTTGGGCCCCAGGAAGTTGCCGTCAAACTGCTGCAAAGCAAGGATGAACAGACCGACCCAGATGCCGTGGATGGGGCTGATGAGCAGTGTGATGATGACTGCGGGAATGCCCCCCAGGAATGGCCCGAAATAAGGAATCATGTTGGTAACGCCGATGATCAGACTCAATACCAAAACCAGAGGCGCTTTGATGAGAGTCAGACCAATGAACGCCAGAATGCCGATGATCAGAGAGTCCAGGGCTTTGCCTACGATGAAGCTCTGAAAGATATTGTGGATACGGCTGCCGTTGTAAAGAATACGGTTTGCTGTTTTTTCAGAAGTCAGAGCATAAATGACTTTCCGCAGCTGGCGCAGAAAGTTTTCTTTGTCAAAGAGCATATAAAATGCAATGAAGATCGCCATGATCAGATTGAATACGAAACGTCCCATGGTGAAGACGTTGCCGATGAAGGTTGCCAACATTTTGGAAATTCCATCGGAATCCTGAAGGAATCCAAATTCTCCGCTGCCTGTCTGCAAGTTTTCAGAAACACCCAGAACCGGTGTCAGCAGTCGGTTGATGATGTTGTTCACATCTTCCCCATCGATGAAGTCTACCTGCATGAAAAGATCTTCGATCTTCTGGTTCAGTGTAGCCGTATAGATAGGAAGCTGTTTGGCAAAATTCACAACAGATGTTTTGATCTCAGGCACCAGATAAATGGCAATCCAGATGATGCCGCCGATGACCATGGTGTAGATCAGCGTAATGGCAATGGCGCGGGTCACCCGCGGATGCCGCTGGAAAAAAGAGTTGTTTTTCATGGTATGCCGTTCAAAGAAATTGATGAAGGGATTCATGACATAGGCGATCATAAAGCCCATGAGAAACGGCAGACACAGACCCTGTGTCACTTTCAGAAATGTATGTATGGTATTGCTGATGCTGGGCAGGTTGCCGACGACTTTTTCAAAAAGTACAGTGGCTGCCAGCACGATGAATACATATACAGCAATTTTAAAATATGGTTGATCTGTTTTTTTCCAATCCCATTTTTTCAATGTCGTTGCGCTCCTTTATTTGTTACTGAATTCTTATCCTACTATACTATGATTTCATGGAATGTGCCATATGGTTTTTGTAAAAATTTTCGGAAGCAGCTATGACTGCGGGGGAATGAGAGGTGAAAACGGGATCTTTCTCCGTCTTTTTTCCACATGATAACGATTATATATGGAAACGAAAGCGGGAACAAGGGCAGAAGTTTAAGAAAAACATAATATTTTCCGCCGAAAAGATTACGTTTTCCCCAGTGCGTTGACGGGGATTTTTTTGCTGTTTATAATAAAGAAAAATCGGTCAGAAAGGCGGAAAAACCATGGAAGAAGAAAAAATTCAGCAGTTTGCGTCAGATTTTTTTCGGGTGGAAGAAGAGATCGGCAGCGTTATCATCGGACAGAAAGAACTGGTAAGGAATGTGCTGACAGCAATGGTTGCGGGGGGCAACGTGCTGCTGGAAGGCATGCCCGGACTTGGGAAAACACAGCTGGTCAAAGCCGTGGGGGACGCGGTTGACCTGGAGTTTTCCAGAATCCAGTTTACACCAGACTTGATGCCCGCCGATGTAACGGGCACAACAGTCATGAACCGGGAAGAAAACGGCAATATGTCCTTTGTATTCCGAAAAGGGCCCATCTTTGCCAATCTGGTGCTGGCGGACGAAATCAACCGTGCCACACCAAAGACCCAGTCTGCACTGCTGGAAGCCATGCAGGAACATACGGTCACTGGCGGCAGCCAGACCTACCGCCTGGAAGAACCGTTTTTTGTGCTGGCGACCCAGAACCCACTGGAAACAGAAGGGACATATCCTCTGCCGGAAGCCCAGATGGACCGTTTTCTGTTCAAGCTGGATGTAGCTTTCCCCAATAAAGAGGAATTGATGAAGATCGTCTTGACCACTACCGATGGCAAAGTCCATCGGGCATCCAAGGTTATGGACGGCAAAAGACTGCTTCAGATGCGGGAAATTGCCCAGCAGGTGCCTGTGGCGGAACCGGTGGCAGAATACCTGATGGATTTGATTTTGAAAACCCATCCGGGAAATCCGGAAGCGCCGGAAGTGGTGCGGCAGTATGTGCGCTATGGAGCAAGTCCTCGTGGCGCTCAGGCGGTTTTGCAGGCGGCAAGAATCTTTGCTCTTCTGGCGGGGCGATACCATGTGGCGTATGAGGATATCAAGCAGGCGGCGAAACCTGCCCTCAGACATCGTATTTTCCTGAACTTTGAAGGCATGGCAGAAGGAAAAACTTCCGACGAGATCATAGAGGCGTTGTATTAAAATGAAAATACTCAGGGAAGCACTGACAAAAGAATATCTGAAGCGGCTGGAAGAAATGGCCATCCGTCTGAAACACCGCCTTTCCACAGACGGTTACAGCGGTGCCAGACGTTCTATGGCAAAGGGCAGTTCCTTGGAATTTTCCGATTACCGGGAATATGCTGCCGGAGACGATCTGCGGCGGGTAGACTGGAATGGCTTTGCCCGTTTTGGCAAACTGTACCTGAAGCTGTTTCTGGAGGAAAAACAGGCTTCTGTCCATGTATTTCTGGATTGCAGCCGTTCCATGGAACAGGATGGAAAATCCTTAGCGGCAAAGAAATTGGCAGCATCCTTCGCCTATGTGGGACTTTGCGGCGGCGATCAGGTGCATCTGTTTGCCTTTGGGGATACCCTCCGAGCACAGAAGCGGAATCTGGCACAAAAGGGACGCTTTCTGGAAACCGTGGATTTTCTGGACAAACTGGAAGCAGTCGGGGGGACTG
>CATZIM010000112.1 GCA_958420075.1 uncultured Clostridia bacterium
TTTCTGTAAAAAGACTTCCATTTCTTCCTGTCTGTCAGACAGACCGGAAACTTCTTCCCGTTCCAGCACTTGTCCTCCACTGATTTTATCAATGGCAACGCCGTACACATTTTCCCCCTTGGGAACGGGATGTACCAGCAAGAAATACCGCAATGTAAACTTGTGATTCTTTTCATCTGCAATCTGTTTTTCCCATAACATGCGCCGTTCCATTTTCCTCGCCCCTTCCACAATGATTCTTTAAAGAGATTATAGAAATCATTATGTAAAAAAGCTATAAAAATTCCGTTAATAATACGGATTATTACACTCTTTACGTTTTCTTTATATCAGGAAAATAAAAGCAGCTTATCTTCCGTGTGCAAATTGGAGCTGTCTTGCGTCTTTGTCCCTTCATTTCGATAAGAAACCATCTGATAAGACTGACCATAACGCATACGAAAGTATTCCGCCAAAATAGCAATAAACTGACCATTTGTCGGCTTTTCTATCATATGATAGCCAGATATTTCAAAATATACCTGTCTGCCGTTTTTCTTCCACGCACTCTCTACTGCATGACGGATGGCCCGTTCCACTTTGCTGGCAGAAGTATGATACATCCGTGCAATATCCGGATACAGCCCTTTGGTAATGCCGATCATCACTTCCGCATCTTCCACTGCCATCATGACTGCCTGACGAATGAAATGATACCCTTTAATGCTGGCAGGCACCCCCATACGGCTAAGGACAGAAGAAATTTCGGCTTCCAGTCCGGATACCTGATGACGTTCCGGCGCTGCTTCTTCTCTTTGCGCTGTCCAAATCTTCTCTTTACCTTCATAAGGACGCATAGGCTCTGTCAATTGATGAATCCGCTCCAAGAGCAATTCTCCCTGTATGGGCTTTGCCATATAATAATCTGCACCCATGGCAACTGCCCGACGTACCACCGTATCGCTGTCAATGGCAGAAATCATAATGCACACGCACTCTTTTTTCTGCGCCTTCATCTGTTCCAGTACCCAGACACCATCTTTTTCCCCCAAAATGACATCCATCAACAGCACGTCCGGCGCACTTTCCTGTACCATCCGAAATACTGCCGGACCATTATCAGCCATACCTACTACTACCATGTCACCGCGCCGTTCCAGACAAAGCTTCAGCTTCTGCAGATAGAACAAATCCCGATCTGCAATGACTACCCGTATTTTATTCCTTACTTGCATCAAAATAAAAACCCCCATCTTTCCTTGTGTTTTTTTCGGAAACTTCCCCTTGCGTAAGCCTATTATAATGCGGGTATGTTTTTCCATCCATATACACCTGCCAAATTGCTGTTTCCTGCTCATTTTTGGCAAAGGACATAGAAAAAATGTTATTCAGGCAAAAAATATGGCATTTCATACCACAATCCAAAGATTTTCCTCATATGATGCATTCTTTTCAAAAAAATAAAAAAGACATGATACCTGTCAAAACAGGCATCATGTCTTTGATATTTACAAAAATCAGTCTTTGGGGCAGATTGCAATACATCTTGCAGTAAAGCCAGCAGCATTTTTCGCTTTAGGGAAACCACAGAAAATCAGAGAACCTACAGGAGGTACTTCAGACAGATTATTCATCAGTTCCACCTGATAGCGATTCTGTTCCAGTACATAAATTTCGCACAGGAATCCTTTTTCTCTGGCGTTGGTTGCAGAGTCTGTGTCTGCTGGTTCATGACCGATGGCTGCAACATTGCGTGTTTCCACCAGATATTTCAGTGCTTCCATGCTCCAACCGGGATAATGACGGTTGCCTTCATCATCGTAGTTGTTCATATCTTCCCGTTTGGACCAGTCTGTGCGCACTGCCACAAAGGAACCTGCGGGAATTTCGCCATAAGTCTTTTCCCATTCCTGAATATCTTCAACTGTTGTCACATAATCCCAGTTATCTGCTACTTTTGCAGATACGTCGATGACGCACAGAGGCAGAATCATTTCTTCCACAGCAATATCCTGCAGTTCTCTGCCGCCGGGGATGAAATGCACAGGTGCATCTACATGGGTACCATACTGGCTCACCAAACGGAACTCATGGGTACGGAATCCAACAGGATAGTCAAACAGGCGCAGTACATCCATAGCAGGAAAACCTGCCCAGTGCGGTGTTTCAGGAGACAGCTCATGTGTCAAATCCACAAATTTGTAATTTTCTTTCCAATCAGCGTACTGCTCCCACAATTTCTTGTTCATCTTTCATCTTCCCTTCTGCGTTTTATATTCTCCATTGTCAGTAAAAAACAGTGGTCTTGTCCCAGACAATCCTCTTTCATTTAATATTCCCCATATAAGGTAAATTCCCTCTTTTTTCCCAGCAGGTTTCTGATTTTTTTCCACCAAGAAGATTCCTTTGTTTTTATTCTTCAGATATTTTTTCACTGTCTGCATAAGTCAGAGATACTACATTGATGCTGCAATCATCAAGCACAATTCAAACCACATCTGTTTTGGAAAGAAATAGATACAGGCAGCACCAATGCCATATAAGATCAATGTCCCATAAGACATGATTCTTCCACATTTTCCAAACAATTCGCTGCAAATTTTTATACGTGCGTCGCTTTCTGCACACATCCCTTTTCCATTCAAGGGATACCTAATCCCTGCTGCGTCAAAACTGCAAAGAAAAACATCCAGACAATGCCCAGTGTATCCCCCCGCAAAATAAAATATCCCTACAATAATTAATCTTTTCGATGATATCCTTTCACATAGATCTCACGCAATCCATTTTTTCTTTCCCCTATGTAATAGTTCCATTATGAAATCCAGAAAAGCCCGCACCTGTCGGTACGGACTCTTCTGTCCCTGCTGCTTCCAGCATATTCTCAATAAAAATGCCATATCCCCTTGTAGGGTCATTGACAAAAACATGGGTCACTGCGCCCACAAGCTTTCCATTCTGCAAAATAGGACTGCCGCTCATGCCCTGAACGATACCTCCTGTTTTTGAAAGCAAATCAGGATCGGTCACATGGATGACCATACCTTTGCTGCTTTCCTTTCCAAAACGGTGTACCTGCTCAATTTCCACATCATACGCCTCTACCGTATCGCCTGCAATATTAGAAAGAATCTGCGCCTTGCCCTCCTGAATTTCATCCTGCAGGGCAATGGGATAACTTTCACCGGTAAAAGCAGACGTATCCGCAGTGCCATAAATGCCAACTTCCGTATTTTTTTCAATATCCCCTAGCACTTCGTCCGCCTCAATGATGCCGTTGAGTTCACCTGGTTCACCTTTTTGTCCCTTCACGATCTCTGTCAAATGGGAAGATGTGATATGCCCCTGTTTCAAGGACATCAAACCGCCAGTATCCACATCATAAATACCGTGCCCCAGCGCACCAAAGCGGTCTGTGGTTTCGTCAAAAAAGGTTACAGTGCCAATCCCTTGAATACTGTCTCGAATCCAGATACCCAATTTATAGGCACCATCTGCAGGGCTATATACAGGCGTCACCTCTGCTTTCTGCTCCACACCATCCCGCATAAAAACTACTTGAACAGGTGTGCCATCATGGTTGCCCACAGCCTCCAGAAAAGCTTCTTTATTGGGCATTTCTTTGCCATCTACAGACTGAATCAGATCTCCTGTCTGCAAAATGCCTTTGCACGGCTCTGTTTTGTTTCCTTCCGCATCCTCCACAAAACCCGTTCCCAGCACCATCAAACCATCTGTGTCCATTTGTACGCCCACAGTACGTCCACAGGGAATGAGTTTGGTATCAGGCAATACATTAGCAGAAACGGTCTTGACGGGTATCTTATCAAAAAGATAAAAGGTCACTTCTGTATTTCCTGCCTCGTGGGCTTCTGCAGATACCTCCGTCCCCAAGGACAAATGGAAATTATCTGCCGTAGGCTTTGCTGAAATGCCTAACACTTCCACACTTTCTTCTGTTTTCACAGAAACAGGCAGACGCAGATCATAGGCCGTTGTCCGCCCTGCCATCAGTGTCATATCGTCCGGCAGCAAAAAGCGTATAAGTCCCCAGCAAAAGAGAACCGCTGCCACAACCCAAAGCGTCAGGCATTTCCATCGGCATTTTCCTGTATTTCCTTCCATAAAAAAGCCTCCCGCATTGTTGTTTTTTTGAAACAAGCTTGTTTCTTTTTTATGATTGCCAGTCAAAAGCATCCTATACAGGGAAAGAAAATACAGATGAAAAGAAAGCAAATTTTCAAGCACATGGAAATTTTTACAAAAAAAGAGAAAGCCCAAAACAGTTTTCCCCTAAAAATATTGTTTTTTCTTTTCCTTAATTTTTGAAAGGAAACTGTGACAGCTGACTTCAGCAGAAACATATCCGACAAAATCCTATAAAAATAAGAAAGCCAGAATCCTTTTTATATAAGGATTCCAGCTTTCCTAGTTTCTTATGAAGCAGCCTCTTTTTGGGCTCTCTCTATGATTTTAAAAAATCTTATTTCAGGTTGAAGAATGCATCCAGACCCAGGTACTGAGCTGTTTCATCCAGTTCTTCTTCGATACGCAGCAGCTGGTTGTATTTTGCAACACGGTCTGTTCTTGCAGGAGCACCTGTTTTGATCTGACCAGCGTTTACAGCAACTACGATATCAGCAATAGTAGCGTCTTCTGTTTCACCACTTCTGTGGGATACAACTGCTGTCATTTTGTTTCTGTTAGCCAGCTGAATTGCGTTGAATGTTTCTGTCAGTGTACCAATCTGGTTTACTTTGATCAGGATTGCGTTACCAGCTTTCAGGTCGATACCTTTCTGCAGTCTTTCTGTGTTTGTTACGAACAGGTCGTCACCAACCAGCTGTACTTTGTCACCCAGTTCTTTTGTCAGCAGCTGCCAGCCTTCCCAGTCTTCTTCTGCCAGACCGTCTTCGATGGAGATGATGGGGTATTTTTCAACCAGTGCTTTCCAGAATTCCACCATTTCTGCGGAAGTACGAACGATTTCTTTGCCAGCCATTTTGCTTTCGCCGGGGAAGTGGTATTTGCCGTCTTTTTCATCATACAGTTCTGTGGAAGCAGGGTCCAGAGCGATTTTGATGTCTTCGCCCCATTTGTAACCAGCAGCTTCAACAGCTTCTTTGATCAGATCGATAACAGCGTCTGCTGTAGGCAGGTCAGGTGCGAAACCGCCTTCGTCACCAACAGCTGTGGACAGACCTTTGTTTTTCAGAACTTTTTTCAGCATGTGGTAGATTTCTGCACACATACGCAGAGCTTCTTTGAAGGAAGATGCACCAACGGGCATGATCATGAATTCCTGTACGTCAACAGTGTTGTCAGCGTGTTTACCACCGTTCATGATGTTCATCATGGGAACGGGCATTGTTTTTGCGTTGAAGCCGCCCAGGTACTGGTACAGAGGCATATCCAGAGCTTCTGCTGCTGCTTTTGCAACTGCCATGGAAACGCCCAGGATTGCGTTAGCGCCCAGTTTTGCTTTGTTGGGTGTGCCGTCCAGTTCCAGCATCAGGTTATCGATCGCAACCTGATCCAGAGCGTTCATACCGATGATTTCGTCAGCGATGATGTTGTTTACGTTGTCAACTGCATCCTGTACGCCTGTGCCGTTGTATCTGTCGCCGCCGTCACGCAGTTCTACAGCTTCGAAAGCACCTGTGGAAGCGCCGCTGGGAACAGCTGCACGACCGATAACGCTGTCATCAACAACAACTTCTACTTCTACTGTAGGATTGCCTCTGGAATCCAGGATCTCTCTTGCATAAACGTCTGTAATTTCGTAATAACCTTTCATGTGTTGAACTCCTCCTTAAAAATACCTATTGGTTGTTTCTCTTATTTATCTATGAGCAGGCTTTCACCTGTCATTTCCGCAGGTTTGGGCAGACCCATCATTTCCAGCAGTGTAGGGGCAATGTCTGCCAGTTTGCCGCCGTCTTTCAGGCCAATGCCGTCTGTGTAGTTAACCAGAATAAAGGGTACAGGGTTTGTGGTATGAGCTGTAAAAGCTTCCCCTGTTTCATAATCCACCATCTGATCGCTGTTGCCATGGTCAGCACAGATAAACATCTGCGCATTTACTTTCAGCAGGGTATCCATGACTCTGCCAATGCAGGTATCCACGGTTTCCACAGCTTTTTCCGCTGCTTCCAGGATGCCTGTATGACCTACCATATCGGGGTTTGCGTAGTTGACAATGATCAGATCATATTCTTTGGATTCCAAAGCTTTGATCAGGCCATCTGTAACTTCCACTGCGCTCATTTCCGGTTTCATGTCATAAGTCGCTACCTTAGGGGAAGGCACCAGCCAACGATCTTCGTTGGGATTGGGTTCTTCCACACCGCCGTTGAA
>CATZIM010000113.1 GCA_958420075.1 uncultured Clostridia bacterium
AGTATCTGTCATTGCAGCAGAAATATTATGACGAAGGCAATGTTCCCGAAACCGTAAAATATGCGCTGCAGTTCGATAAGTGTATCGTAACAGGAACCAAAAACTCCTATTTGATTTCCATGTATGAACACATCGAAGATATTTTCTATCTCATGGCACTGCACAGCAACCAGAGAGGCGAAGATGACCGCCACAACAACTTCACAGAACACAAAATGATCCTCAAAAGCATTCAGGAACATGATGTAGCGGCTCTGCACAAATGGCTTGGGATTCATTACGACAAACATCTGTAAACCAAAACATATGACCATACAAAAAGGGCATTTCCCATGGATGGGAAAACGCCCTTTTTGTCATGTGTAACAGGATTTCCTCCCATCACTTCGTTTCTTTATTTCACACTTCCCGGTTCTTCCAAAACCAAAGCATAATCATCGACAATCCAATAATAAGGATCATACAGCTCCAGTGTCACTGTTTCATTGGTACTGCCCACCAATGTATGAAAACGGAATTTGCCATCCTCGTCTGGATAAATTTGCTGGGGATGTCCATCCAGACTGCCCTTTACTTCCATAAATACACCGTAAAGCTGGCGTTTGCCTTCATTAGGCGTGATGGTATAAGTGATTTCCAGATCTTTTGCTTCCGCAACAATCTCTTCACCGGCTGCATTTTGTCCAGACAACTCGATTCTCTCTCCTTTTACCCTTTCAAATGTGACTGTACCATAAGGAAATTCCACAGTCTGATTCAGGGAACGGATGGATTCCGGCATGGGGATTTCCACAGTTTCCCGTTCTTTGCCCACGCCTGTCAAAGGTGACATATGGAACGTGATGGGAAAATCTTCCGCTGTACCGTCCAATAACATCCGTCTACCGTTTTCCACTTCTTCCTGCCCTCTGTAGCGCATTCTTTCGCCATCCTTATTGGTCACATACAACATGTCCTGAAATTTTTCCTGGGTAATGTTGTCAAGATTCTGGCATCCATAAGGCATCGGCATGAGGCGGAACATAAAATGGTCATCAAAATCAGGCAATGTTTCATCCGTAAGTACATAATATTCCAGCCAAACGCCCTGTTCTGCCACATCTGCTTTGGCTGTGATGGTAATGCCGTTTTGTGTCTGGCTTGCACCAATGTTTTCCGGCTGTTCTTTACCTGTATTAGCTGTCAGTCGGAAAGAAAGCGTATTTTCCAATCCAGCGATATGCACTGTATAGGTTTGTTCGACATTTTTTACATATCGCTGATAATCTCTCCGATATCGTGTAATCATATAGGTATCATTTTCATCCTCCGATGTAACCCCTTTGCTGTGCGCCGCCATATCGTGTTCTTCTCCATCATACTCCATGATGAGTGCGTACATTTCCTCTAACTTATCATATTTATCCGGCGAATCGTTTTCATATTCTTCTTGTGTCAATTCAGCCAAAATTCCTGTCATCTCCACTTCCATATGGACTGCATGGTTTTCGGCATATACGTTTTTCAGCCGCACATAAATATCATTTTCTCTAAATTCTCCATTAATGATTTCCGCTTCATAATAAACATTTTCTTCTTCATCCACATACATGCCTGCCCCCGGCAAATAATGGAACAGCCGCTGAAAAGCCGCCTGAATGGGTTCTCTGCCCACAACGCCCAACACTGCCACCAGACAGATCACCGCTGCTGCAATCTGTTTCCGGCTAAAGCGTTTTTGTTCTTTTTTCATTTTCTGCAGTGTCTGTTTTTCAATTCTTTTTTTGGTAACTTCGTCCACTTCCGGTAAAGTTTCCGGCAAGTATTCCGTCAGTTCTTTTTCTTCCAGCTGATCCAGCATTTCTTCCCAATCACCCTTCATAACAGACACCTCCTTCCAAGATGGCTTTTACCTTTGCCAAACTGCGCCGTATTTTCTGATTTACGGTATTTTCCTGTAAGCCATAGACTTCGGCAATCATTTTTGATGGATACCCGAAGTAATATTTCAAAAGCAATATTTTTCCATCCGGGTCACCCAAAGCCCGAACTGCATCCAGCAAAATCTGGCGATCCTCCTGCTGCTCCAAGGTATCCTCCGCCGTAATTTCTTCCTGCAGTGGCAAGGTTTCTTTTCCCGCCAACTTCCGCCAACGGTCAACAGCCTTTCTGCGGGAAAGGACTGCCAAAAATCCCTTAATGCTGCCCCGTTCCAAATCAATGGCTGTATATTGATGGTAAAATGCCAGAAACACATCACTGACACATTCTTCGATTTCCTCCGCGGAAAAATCCGCCAATTTCTGTTTGACGATATAGTAACATAGCCCCGTATATTCTTTCATGACCAGACGCATGCCGTTTTCCGGTTTTTTCTGCATAACCTGCAGCAGTTCCCTGTCGTCCATGACTGTCCCCCCTTTTTTCAAATTGTAAATGATTCTATATGTAATCTCAAGAATCCCTTCTTATTATACTATTCGTATATGGACAGGGAAAAGTGACAGGAATTTCATTTTTTCTATTTTCAAAAAGAAAAAACGCCGCATTCTTCTATTTTTTGAAGAATACAGCGCCTTCATATCATCTATTTCGTTTCATTTGGTGCTTCTATTACCAATGTGTAATCATCTACAATCCAATAGTAAGGGTCGTACAGTTCCAGCGTGATTTCTTTTGTTTCTGGGGAAATTTTCACAGGAAAATGATAGGTTCCGTCTTCTTCCGGGAAAATAGTCAATTCCTCCGCTTCCTTTTCAACCGCTTCCTGCACCTGCATAAACACGCCATACATCTTTCGTTTGCCTTCTTTCGGTTGAATGCGATAAATGATTTCCAGTTCCTTAACTCCATCGGCAGGCTGTGTCTGAATCTGTTCCAAAGTCACCGTACCATAAGGAAAGTCAATGGTTTTTGACAATTCTGCATTTGTTTCCGGCACAGGAATTTTCACTGTTTCTCTTTCTTCCCCAACACCTGTAAATGCTGCCTGATAAAATGTCAAAGGAAAATCCTCCGCTGTGCCTTCATAGAGGATTCGTTGCCCGTTTTCCACGTCATCTTTCCAGCGGTGCCCCTTAGGATACAGCATTTCACCTTTTCCGTTCATCACATACCGCTGCTGATACAATTCCGCTTCGGGAACATCATTCCACCGAAAATAACCATAGGGCAATGTAATGGCAGTAAATCGATAGGTCTCATCTGTTTCTGCCAATCTTTCATCACTCAAAACATAGTACTCAAACCAGATGCCGTCCTCCGTTACTTCCGCACCTGCTGTGACCGTAATGCCGTTCTTTGTCTGGCTGGCACCGATATTCTCCGGCTGAACCATGCCTGTATCCGGTACCAATGTGAAAGATAATACAGAATCAAAACCCGCAATATGCACTTCATAAGTCTGGGCAGGATTTTCCACCTGAACTTCGTAGCCCATGGAATACATCACAAATTTTCCTTCATTTCTTGAGCCGCTGTAAGAAACTGCTACATCAGAAAGCACCTGTTCTTTTCCATCATAGGACAATGTCATCTGGTATTTTTCTTCCAAAAGCTCCAGATGCTTGCTTTCGGACCTTCCCTCCAGAATACCTTTGCCCAAATCATCCCCTCGGAGTTCCACTTCCAGTTTTACTGTCTGATTTTCACCATAAACATTTTTCAGACGCACCTTCACACCATTTTCCTCAAAATGATCTGTTATCATTTCCGCCCGATACATGGTGTTTTCTGCATCATTGGTATAAATGCCAACTCCCGGCAGATAATGGAATAATTTTTCAAAAGCCGCCTGAATGGGCTCTCTGCCTACAATCCCCAAAATTGCCACCAGACAAATCACTGCCGCCGCAATCTGTTTTCGGCTTATACGGCTTCGTTCTTTTTGAATCCGCCGTAATGTCCGTTTTTCAATTCTTTGATAGATGGCGTCATCCAATTCCGGCAGACTTTCCGGCAGGAAATACGCCAATTCCTTTTCTTCCCATAGATCCAGTACTTCTTCCCAATCAGCCCTCATGGAAAGCACCTCCTTCCAGAATCGTTCTCACCTTTGCCAGACTGCGCCGCACTTTCTGGTCTACAGTATTTTCTTTCAGTCCAAATATCTCTGCAATCTTTTTTGTAGGATAGCCAAAATAATACTTCAGGATCACGATTTTTGCATCGGGATCTCCCAGCGCCAACACTGCATCCAGCAATATCTTCCGTTCCTCCTGCGCTTCCAAAGAAGCCGAAGCAGTGATTTCTTCCTGTAAAGGCAACGTTTCTTTTCCCGCTAATCTGCGCCAACGGTCAATGGCTTTTCTGCGGGAAAGCACCGAAAGGAAACCTTTGATGCTGCCACGTTCTAAATCTATGGCTGTGTACTGATGATAAAAAGCCAGAAATACGTCACTGACACATTCTTCCACTTCCTCCGGCGGAAAATCCGATAATTTTTGTTTCACAATGTAATAACACAAAGCTGCATATTGTTTCATCACCAAACCCATACCATGTTCAGGGTTTTGCCGCATTATCCTGAGCAGTTCTTTATCCTCCATCATCCTTCCCCCTTTTTCCTGTATGATAATATCTTCCCTCCATTTCTTTCAAAATCCTGCTACACCCTACTATTCGCAGAGAAAGTAAAAATTCTGACAGCAAATTTTATTTTTTTTCATTATACAGGCAAAAGAAAAGCCGGAAGTACTTTTCTTCCGACTTTCTCACGAATTCAGCATCCTAAAAAATAACGAATTTTCCGTTTTTCTGCCTCTTGTTCATTCTTTCTGCAAATTTCCCCCGGTGTCGCATACCACCCATCAAAATAAATGAAAATATCCCCCGAACACATGGAACGGAAATAATCCAAAATTTCCAGAAACATTTCTGTAGAAAGAATATCCGTATAAACAGTAACCTGCGCAGACAAATCATCCTTGTCGTCTTCGTCTCGTTCTATATGAAAAACTATCCAAGAATACTTTCCTTCTGCCGGTCCTCGCAAAACCCATGGTTTCTGTGAATTTTCCCGGCAAATCATACAGGAATAAGAGCCATCCTGCAAATAATAACGGATTTTTTCGCCATTTTCTTTGTCAAAGACCGAATAACCAAAAAGGCTTTTCTCTTTTCCAGATATAACATTTCTGAATGTAACTTTTCTGACTGATGACACATCCTTTTCCCAAAACTCATAAAGTTTAGATGGCAACTCCATGGTTTCTATTTCCGAAAGAGGTTCCATCTCCAATTGTTCCCCATCATAAAAGGATTTCATGCCTCTTTCGGAATGTTTTCTCTTAACACAAACAAGCCCATTGGTTTCATCATACTGAAAATCTGTAATGATCATCGATGGCGTTGTGCATGGAGGTGTCTGTTTTTCCGTCATGTGTATCAAGTTGCCTTTTTCATCATAGGTAAACCGTTTGCTATATCGAAAATCCCCTTTTGCAAACCTGCCTATCCTATTCCAATATCTTTCATATCGCCAAAACAATCGCCCATGGGTGTCATAAATATTTACGATAAATCCATCTTCAAATTCTTTTTTCTCTGTGTTTTTCAGTAGTTTCCATGCACAAAACTCTTTTTTTCGTTTGTTCCAATCAGACTTTGTCATCGTGCGTTTTCTGCTCATCTCTTCCCCCCAACTTTCTAGTCTATTACTCTAAAAAGTGAACCATATCCGCAGAAATATGAACGGTTTTTGTAGATGCGTCCCAATCAATTTTACCATTTTCCCACAACATCACCATATCACGCAGAGGCAGGAATACACGTCCATCTTTGATTTCCAATGGTGTATTCAGTATAAGTTTATCGCCATTTCTCTGGGCTTCTTTTTCTCCAGCAGTCAAGCGATATGTTGTCATGCCGCACAAAATCAAAGCTGTTTTTGACTGTCCATCCCAAACCACTTTTTTCTGTACTTCTTCCGGCAGATTTTCCACCAAAGCACGCATGGGAAGCATAGTGTACCCTGCATCGTTGATATATGCAGGTACATCCAGTGGATAGGATTTTCCATTGATCTGCATAGTGTCCGCACCAATGGTCACATCTATGGTGCAAGGAATCATTTCCAGCTGATTTTTATAATTGACACTGTGATATAATGAAATCAAATCCTGTACCAATAATTGATTTTCGCTTTCAGCAAAAAGATTATCGGCATACTGGCTTCCCCCTAAAGCCACCAGAGAAATACTTTTACCATCTTTTCTTTCTCCATCATATACCACATTCAATTCTAACAAATCCTTTGTCACAGGTA
>CATZIM010000114.1 GCA_958420075.1 uncultured Clostridia bacterium
CCCGCCGTCATGGTATCCTGCGGCAATATGGAGCAGAAAAACATCATCACGGTAGCATGGACAGGCACCATCAATACCAATCCCCCCATGACTTACGTTTCCATCCGTCCCGAGCGTCACTCCTATGAGCTGATTAAGGAAAGCGGAGAATTTGTCATCAATCTGGTCACCAAAGACCTGACTTATGCCTGTGATTTCTGCGGCGTCAGAAGCGGCAGAGATGTGGACAAATTCGCCGAAATGCACCTGACAGCCAAAAAGGGGGAAAAAGTAGACTGCCCCATCATACTGGAAAGCCCGGTCAACATTGAGTGTAAGGTAAAAGAAATTGTTCCTTTGGGCAGCCATCACATGTTCCTTGCAGAAGTGGTTTCCGTCAGCGTCAGTGAAAAATATTTTGACAAGACGGGAAAATTCCACCTGAACCGCAGCAAGCCCATCTGCTATTCCCACGGGGGATATTTCACACTGGGAGAACAGGTCGGCTCTTTCGGCTATTCCGTGCGGAAAAAGGACACACCCAAAACAGGGACAAAAAACAGAAAACGCCGCTCCGGCAAAAAGCAGCGGCAGAAATAACAAAAGAGAGCGTATGAATTTTTAAGGAGGCGTATTATCATGCTGCAAATCACAGAAGTGAATATCTTTTCTTTGAGCAAAGACGAAGACGCGTGGACCATCGAAGGGGAAATCATTTTTGAGGACGATCTGACCTCTGCTTTTGAAGCGGATTATCTGCCTGACGAAGACGAACTGGAAAACCTGTCTTTGGAACTGGAACTGGAAGACTTTGACACCAAAGTACTGAAAAATATGATCCTGGACGCAGCCAACGACTACGAGGACTGATACGGGAGGCGAGCAAGTATGAGCCTGACCATTTGTCCTGCCTATGACCGACCGGAGGAAGTCAAAGCCCTGTTTCTGGAATATACAGATTTCCTGCTGAAGAGCGATCCTTCTTTTGCCGCTTTTCTGGAACTACAGAATTACGACAGAGAACTGGATCATCTGGAGGAAAAATATGGACTGCCCAAAGGCAGACTGTATCTGGCGCTGGTAGATAACGCCATCGCAGGCTGCATAGCCCTGCGTCCCCTTTCCGATACAGAATGTGAACTGAAACGGCTTTATGTGAAAGACGCCTTTCGTGGTCAGGGCATTGCGGAGCATCTGGTGGAAAAACTCATTGACGACGCCAGAGAAATAGGCTATGATGCCATGCTGCTGGACACGCTGCCCTTTTTAAAGGGTGCCCTGCATCTATATGACAAACTGGGATTTCATCAAATCCCGCCCTATAACAACAGCCCCATGGAAACTTCCATTTTCCTGAAGCTGGATCTGAAACAAGCATAAAAAACGGTTGTGAGATCTTGCCATAAGATTTCACAACCGTTTTTCTGTTCATAAAATACGTTTTGGACAAAAATCCAGATAATCTGCCGCTACCAGTTCATAGACGATACCGTCCCGCTGGCCCTGCAAAGCGTTCTTGTGGTTTGCCGCTCCGTGAAGGTGTCCGTAAACCATCCGTTTCACAGGATATTCTGCCAGAATCTCCGTAAAAGCCGATGGCTCCCGTTTTTCATTGACCGGTGGGAAATGCATCATGACGATGATGTCCTCCGCTCCTGCTTTCATAGCCGCATCCAAAGACAGCCGCAGGCGAATCTGTTCTCGTTTATAGATCTTCTCATCCTCCGGCGTAAAGCTGCGCTCATTGGGACAGAGCCACCCTCTTGTGCCGCAGATAAAGCTCTTTTCCCAAGGCACCGCGTCATTTTTCAGAAACGCCATTTCCGGGTACTGTCCTGCCAGACGGCTGGAGGATTTCCACCAATAGTCATGATTGCCGGAAAGCAGGATCTTCCGCCCCGGCAGGCTGTCGATGACATCCAAGTCCGCCGCCGCTTCCGGCAGACGCATGCCCCAGGAAATATCCCCCGGCAAAAGTACCGTATCTTCTTCTGTCACTTCCCGTTTCCAGTTTTCTATGATTTTTTCACTGTGATTTTTCCAGTTTTCTCCGAAAATATCCATAGGCTTGCTGACGGCAAAACCGAAATGCAAATCCCCAATGGCAAATAATCCCATACAAATTCCTTTCTATACCCGATACATTTCCGCCATGATGTTCAGCTTTTCGTTGAACTCCTTCAAGGCTTCCATGTCATCGCCGTTCCAAAGACGGATAAATTCCTTATTGATTTCGTTCATATCATCCAGTTTTGCCACAAAATACAGGTTCTGGATGTTTTCCAGAATATTGGCCACCAGATTGTTTTTGATCTCATTGAGCCGCTGAGCGTTGGTGATTTCCTCCCGAATGGTGGCCATTTCCGTATCCAGATGGAAAGCCGCTTCGGCGCAGTTTTTCAGTCTGTCCTGCAATTCCTGAGGGATGTTGCCGCTGTATTTATACCGCAGGGAATGTTCCGCCGTTGCCCAGAAATTCATGGCATTGGTGCGAATCTGGATTTCCGCAGGCACAGTCTTTTCCCCCAGTGCCGTAAAGAGGGGATAACGGATGATCATATGGTAACTGCGGTAACCGCTGGGCTTTGTGTTGGTGATGTAATCCCGCTCCTCGATAACAGTCATATCTTTGCGCTTGCGTACCATTTCAATGACCTTGGGAATGTCCTCCACAAACTGACAAAGGATACGAATCCCCGCAATATCCTCAATTTCTTCTTCGATTCTATCCGGCGAAATCTGTTTTCTGCCTGCTTTTTCCAATATACTGGCAGGACGTTTCAGCCGCCCCGTCACGGAGTCAATGGGCGAATAAATGCCCAGCTGTCTGCATTCTTTGTCCAGACTGCGGAACTTTAACAGCAGTTCGTCAACGGTCTGGGCATAAGGATAGAGCAATTCTTTCCAGTTGATGATTTCCACGTTCTCACCCCATTTTCTTTTCTGCCTTTATTATACGATATGAGGCAGATTTCGGCAATGGACGGACAAGTCCTTATAGGGAAACTCCCCGTCTTTTTTCGTCATATTCCGCCTTTGTGACAGAATAACAGCGAAAATCCTGTACTTTGCCGTCAAAGCGTATCTGTGCCTGACGCAAAGTGCCTTCGTATACAAAACCGCATTTTTCCAGTACCTTTGCGGAGGCGGGATTGTCCGGATAGCATGTAGCAGTAATGATGGAAAGATTCAGCAAATCAAAGCCATACACCAAAACCGCTTCCACCGCTTCTGTCATGATGCCTTTTCCCCAGCAGTCAAAAGCAAGAGAATACCCAATCATCTTCGCTCCCGCATTTTCCCGTTTGTTATCATCCACCAGACCCACGGTACCAATGAGCCTGCCCTCCTGTTCTATGGCAAACACATGGGGCTCCTTCAAAAATACCTGCTCCAGTATCTCCCGGCTTTCTTCCAACGTTTCATGAGGTTTCCAGCCAGCAGCAGGCCCAACGTCAGGATGGCTGCAATAAGCAAAAAGCCCTTCGGCATCCTGTTCTGTCAGCGGGCGCAGCCGCAAACGTTTTGTTTCCAGTTCCATGTCTCCCCCTCCTTTTGCCTTATGATACCACAGCCTGCCAGCAAAAAGCAAAAGCCGCTTTTCTTCCGAAAAAGAAAAACGGCTTCTGTTCAAATATGTGCGTGATAACCGACTTTTTCCACAGCGGCACAAAGCTTCTCCACAGAAATCTGCTCTTTCTGCCGCACCATTGCCCGGTTCTGCTTCAAATCTACTTCCACCCATACGCCATCTATGGCATTGAGGGCATTTTCCACCTGTTTGGCGCAGTTCTGACAAGTCATCCCCTCAATTTGCAGCATCACATGATGGCTGTAATGATCGGGATTTTTGTCTACCCTTCGAGGCTTTGGCACGTCACCGCCTCCGCAGCAGCCGGACACCAATTTTTTGGAATAACTTTTCACAGCAATGACAACCACAATCACCAGCAGCGCTGTCAAAACCGCCGTTGCCACACTTCCCATAAAAAGCCTCCTTTCTGCCCTCAGGCAGTCTGTTCTTCTTTCCCCTTTGGCAGCAGAGGACGCATACTGGTACCGCTGATGGCAACGGTGGACAGGTTATGGAAGAAAGCGGAAACTGTGGGCTGCAAAATGCCTGCCAGTCCCAGCAAAAGCAGAGATGTATTGAATCCGATGATTGCCTTGTAATTTCTGGAGATACGTCCCATGAGCGCCTGACTTAAGTGACGCAGTGTCACCAGCTCCCACAGTTCCCCGGAGAGCAGGGCAATATCCGCCACTTCTCTGGCTAAGTCTGAGGCGTCTTTCATGGCAACGGACACATTGGCAGCGGACAGGGCCGGAGAATCATTGATACCATCCCCTACCATAATGACCGTTCTGCCTTGGGCTTTGATTTCTTCCACTTTTGCCGCCTTATCCTCTGGCAGCACCCGGGCGTAATATTCCGTAATACCCAGCTGCTGACAGGCAGTGCGGGCTGCTTTTTCCCCGTCACCTGTCATCATGATGATGTGCTGGATGCCTGTCTGCCGTAGAGCCTCGATGACTTCCACCGCCTCCTGACGGACAGGGTCATGGATAAAGATGGCCCCTGCCAGTTCCTCGCCGATGGCAAGATACACAGCGGAGTCTGTGCTATCCACAGCCTCCATTTTTTCCCGGTCTGCGTCTTTCAAAGGAATCCCTTCATCCTCAAAAACAAAGTGCGGGCTGCCGATAACGACTTTTTTGCCCTCCAGTTCCGAAGCGATGCCATGGGCAACCACATACTTCACTTCCGCATGGCGTTCCTCATGGAATAAACCTTCTTCCGCCGCCTGTCTGACGATGGCACGGGCTACGCTGTGGGGGAAATGTTCTTCCAAACATGCCGCTGTCCGCAGCACTTCATCCCGTTCATAATCCCCAAAGGCAATGACCTGAGAAACCTGAGGGCAAGCTTCTGTCAGCGTACCTGTTTTATCAAAGATAATGGTATCCGCCGCACCAAAGGCTTCCAGATGTCTGCCGCCTTTGACCATCATCCGATGGTTCGCCGCTTCCCGCATGGCAGAAATAACGGCAATGGGTGTTGCCAGTTTGATGGCACAGGAATAATCCACGGTCAGAATTGCCATGGTCTTTGTGGTGTTTCTGGTGAACAGGAACACCGCTGCCGCTGTCAGCAGATGATACGGCACAATACGGTCTGCCAGACGTTCCGCTTTCCCCTGTACGCTGGCTTTCAGTTCTTCCGAAGCGGCAATGAGATCCATAATCCGCTGAATCCGTGTCTGGGCATTGACTGCCATGACTTCCACAGCCACAGAACCTTCCTCCACCAGCGTTCCGGCATAAACCATAGCACCTTCTGCCTTTCTCACCGCCAAAGGCTCTCCTGTCATGGTGGCTTCGTTTACCATGGCTTCCCCTTCCCGCACTTTGCCGTCAATGGGAATCATGGTGCCTGTGCGGATACGGAGCCAATCCCCCGCTTTCACATCAGAAAGGGGAATCTGCACATCTCCTTCCGGTGTTACCAGCCATACTTTGTCAATCTGGATGGCAAGGCTGGCAGAAAGAGCTGTTTCCGTCCGTTTTCTGGTGTAGTCCTCCAGAATATCAGAGAAGGACAGCAGGAACATAATGGACGACGCAGAGGAGAACGACCGCTTCAGCATGGAAGCGCCAATAGCCGCCGCGTCCAGTACATTCACGTTCATGCGTCCATGAAGAAGACTTTGCAGTCCATGCCACAGAAAAGGCACTGCCCGCAGACAGGTCTTGCAGATTTGCAGAGGAACTGGCAACAGCAGTTTTTCCGCCACTCGCCGCAGTACCATACTGCAAATCTTCTCCTGGAACCGCAGGTCAATGGCCTGTACATCCTCTTCCCCTGTGGGTTCCACTTTGGGGATGTCTGCCCGGCGCAGCTTTCCTACCAACTCCAGCAGATTTTCTTTGGCAATTTCCGCGCCGTAGTAAATGAGGATACTGCCGTTCTGGGCACAGGTACGCACCCGCTCCACGCCAATTTTCTGCCGCAGCAAACTGGCAATGCCCCATCCTTCTTCCTCGGAAAAGGCATGCTGCCCCAGACGCAGACGGAGCCTGCCGGGGCCATCATAGCAAATGGCATATTTCATATAACATGCCCCCGCTTCTTACTGTTCGCAGTCGCATGCTTCGGCAGCCTGCTGTTTTGCGTCAAAGCAGATGTCTTCTGCTTCTTCTTTGATGTTTGCGAAAGTAGCCTGTGCATCTTTGTGCAGCTTCATGGCCT
>CATZIM010000115.1 GCA_958420075.1 uncultured Clostridia bacterium
AATATATCTAAAATGGCTTTGTCTCCCTGGGGAGAATCCATTTGTAGTCCACAACATGTCACCGGCTGACCCATGGCACCGGCTGTGAGCCAAAAGGCACCATTAGACCAGTCGCCGTCTGCCTGAATCACACCGGGGGAATGGTACTGCTGTCCGCCGGGAATACGAAATCCCCTTTTTCCTTCCTCCACTTCAATACCAAAGCGCTTGAGAGTATGCAGTGTCATATCAATATATCCACGGGATTCCACTTCTGTGGTCAATATAATTTCACTATCTTCTTCTAACAAAGGCAATGCAAAGAGCAGGCCCGTGATAAACTGAGAACTTACATTACCTGGCAGAGAAAATGTACCGCCCTTGAGCTGTCCAGACATTTCCAAGGGCAGCTGGTCACTGCTGACAAAACAGCCATGCTCTCTGAGCAATTCTGTCAAAATACCGATGGGACGCTGAGGCAGCCTGCCTTTGCCTTCCACCAATACGTTTCTACCCAATGCAGCCGCCACTGGCAGCAGAAAACGAAGGGTAGAGCCGCTTTCTCTGCAATCCATCACAGCCAGATCTTCTTTTTTCTCCACTGGGGACACTGTGATTTTATCCCCCTGACGGAGAAGATCTGCGCCCAATGCCTGCAAACACTGAAGGGTGGCTTCCAAATCCTCAGAGCTGCCATTAATCATCATTTCCGTTGGCTGATCAGCCAGCGCCGCGCCAATGAACAGACGATGGGCATCAGACTTGGAGGAGATCATCTGCACTATTCCCCGCAGGGCTCCTCTGGATATTTTGATGTTCATAGCCTCCCTCCTTTACGATTCCATAGCTGTTCTTGCTAATTCTTCCACTTCTTCCACTGGTATTTTTACGATTTCACAAGCACCGATTTTCTTGGGAAATACAAAACTGATGGTTCCGCCTCGGCGTTTTTTATCCCGCAAGGTTCCTTCTGCCACTTCTGCCGGAGAAAAAGTGGTTTCCTTAGGCAATTGATTCTGTTCCAGCGCCTTCGCAATGGCCGCCGCTGTACCTTTCTCCGCAATGCCTTTTGCTTCTGCCACTTTGGCGATGAGATGCATCCCGATGGCAACGGCATGACCATGAGTCATTTGAAAATGGCTTTTCTGTTCAATGGCATGTCCAAAGGTATGTCCCAGATTCAACAGCTGGCGCTTGCCTGTGTCAAATTCATCTTCCTCTACTACGTCCCGTTTCATGGAAACGCAGGTTTCAATAATTTCTTCCAAATCCTGCCGAAAATCGCCTCCGGCAATTTTTTCAAACAATGCAGCGTCACCCAATACGCCATATTTCAATGCTTCCGCAATGCCATCCGCAAAAACAACTTCTGGCAACGTCTGCAATACATCCGTATCACACAATACTAGTTTTGGCTGATAAAAAGCGCCTGCCAGATTCTTACCAGCCTCCAAATCCACAGCCGTTTTTCCGCCTACGGAAGAATCAATGGCCGCCAGAAATGTGGTGGGAATCTGTACAAAGGGGATGCCCCGCAGATATACCGCCGCGCCAAAACCCGCCAAATCCCCTGTCACACCGCCTCCCAGAGCCACAATCAAATCCGTTCTGGTCATTTCCTCTTTTGCCAGAAATTCCAGCAAATGGCTGAGGGTATGAATGTTCTTGGATGCTTCGCCTGCGGGAAACACAAATGTGCAGACAGAAAATCCTGCTTCCGTCAATGACTGGCGGACGGTTTCTTCATATAAATGCACCACTGTACTGTCTGTCACAATGGCAGCTTTGCAGGGAGAAATGACTTTTTTCACTGCTTCTCCCGCTTTCTGAAGGAGTCCGCTGCCAATGAGCACCTCATACGTTGCGGAAGTTTTCACCGTTACACTTCTCATACACACACCTTCTTACTCAAACTCTTTTACAACGTCAACGGCAAGGCGTTTTTCTTTCCCATCTTTCAGCATGGCTTTCAAGGTATCTCCATCGCCGCTGCGGATAACTTTGCTGTAAGCCTGCAACCGCTCCACCAGACCGTCGATCTCGTCTGCCAGATAATCTTTGTTCACCAAAAACAGTTCTGTCCACATGGTTTCGTTCAGCTTTGCCACACGGGTCATGTCATGGAAACTGCCTGCGGAAAATCCCTTGAATCTCGGAGACAATTCACTTTTGATATAGGCGCTGGAAACCACATGTGCCAGCTGGGATGTGTAAGCAATCATCTGATCATGTTCCGCATCCGTTGCCACCTGCATCCGGGCAAAGCCAATGCTTTTGAAAAACTGGCTCAGTCGGTCTACATCGGCAATATCTGTACCTTGGAAAGGTGTCAAAATCATGGTCGCGCCTTCAAAAATCTTTTCACTGGAAAAGTTAAAGCCGGAACGCTCAATGCCTGCCATGGGATGGGCACCAATGAAAATGAAACCATTTTCTGCCGCGATATCCTGCACATTCTGGCAAACCAGCCGTTTCACCCCTGCGCAGTCCACCACCATGGCGCCTTTTTTGAAATCTTTTGCATGTTGGCGCACATAATCTACGGTCGCCTGTGGATAAAGGGCAATGAGCACCAGATCGCAATCTTTGGGATTGCCGTCAACCATGAATTCATCTGCTGCATCCAGCAGCTTTGCGCTGAGCCGTACTGTTTCTGATGCGTCCCAGCCGATCACTGTATGTTCTGTTTTTTTATGGATGGCTTTCGCCATGGAGCCGCCAATAAGCCCCATTCCTACAACGCCGACTTTCATATGTGTCACCTCTTTTTCTATGTTTTCTCTTAAGCTTCGTTGTATTTGCAGGCAAAAGGTCTGATTTGGAATACAGCCTTTGCCACATCGTCAAATGCTTCCGGTGTCAGGGACTGTGCGCCGTCACACAGCGCTCTTGCCGGGTCGTTATGCACTTCGATCATGAGCCCATCTGCCCCTGCCGCTGTTGCCGCCATAGCCATGGGTTTTACCATGTTGGAATGTCCCAAGGCATGGCTGGGGTCTACGATAACAGGCAGATGTGTCAGTTTTTTCAAAACAGGAATGGCGGATAAATCCAATGTATTTCTTGTTTTGGTTTCGAAAGTACGGATGCCTCTTTCGCAAAGGATGACGTTTTCATTGCCCCCTGCCATGATGTATTCCGCACTCATAAGCCATTCTTCAATGGTGTTTGCCAGCCCACGTTTCAGCAGGATAGGTTTGTTGATGGTACCCAGTTCCCGCAGCAGATCAAAGTTCTGCATGTTTCTTGCCCCTACCTGAATCACATCAACGGATTCAAACATTGGCAAATGGCTGATATTCATGATTTCAGATACGATGGGCAGCCCTGTTTTTGCCTTTGCTTCTTCCAGCAGTTCAATGCCTTCGCCTTTCAGTCCCTGGAAAGCGTAAGGGGAAGTTCTGGGCTTAAATGCGCCGCCGCGGAGCAGACCTGCGCCGGATTTTTTCACACATTCTGCAATGTAGCATACCTGCTCTCTGGACTCTACGGAGCAAGGGCCAGCAATGATTTGGAAATTGCCGCCGCCAATCTTCACGCCGCCGATGTCCACCACCAAGTCTTCATTGTGGAATTTTCTGTTTGCATTTTTAAATGGCTCTTGTATCCGTTTTACGTTTTCTACAATGTCCAATGCTCTTACCAAATCCATATCCACCTGAGAAGTATCCCCCACCAGACCGATGATGGTATGGGTTTTTCCAATGGAAACATGGGTTTCAATCCCCATGCTGTGAATCCACGCTTCCAAGTTTTCCAGTTGTTCCGGTTTTGTATTCTGTTTCAGTACAATAATCATTCCACTTACCTCCTTCATGATAAAACGCTTCCTTTCATCGCTGCCTACCCTTCTTTCCTACAAAAAAAGAAAGACTCCGCAGCGAATTTCACTGCGAAGTCCTATATGTCCTTCCAAAGAAAAAAACAACAAAACGAACCGTCTTTTCCTAACAGCAAAATTCACTTTGAATCTCTGAAAACACGGTAAAAATAAAAGTATGCAGTTGCAGCAAAATTATTTTGAATCATAAATATGCAACCCTTTCGTCTGGTTATTTTTTCTCATACTATCACAAAGGATTGCCGATGTAAACCCCCAATATGGAAAAAGCTGCGCTTCTATGAAACCTGTTGAAAAATCAAAAATCCTCTGCAAAAATACCGTCACTTTGCGCGTCTCAGAAAAACAACTGTCTTTTTACACAAAGGAATACATTCTTTTTTGTGCATGTTTTATGGAAGATGTATCTCGGATTCCCCTTCTCCCATTGGTCATTTTTTAAGTGTTTTGCAGTGAACATCTCGGTTTTGTCCTTCTCTGACAAACGTCCCCTTTGGCTTGCCCTCTTTCTAAAAACAGCAAACGAGACGCCATCAGTGGCTTCTTCATAAGAAAACAAAGAAAGCTGAAATCCCAATGATACAGGGGATTCCAGCTTTCTTATATTAGACAGCCGCCACAACTTCCCTTAAGAAATCAAAGAAAGAATTGATGTTTTCTTAAGAGGAAGTTGCTTGAAGTATCACGTTTGTTATCTTATTCTGATTCTCTGGGCATTTTCCATGCCGTATGGTCTGTATGGAGCAGGTGATGGGCTTTTTCTCCCAAAGGTTCGCCCAGGAAATCTTTATACAATGCCTGGATTGCCGGATTTTCATGACTGAAGCGCAGGTTCGCAATATCATCCAGGAAATACAGGTGATTTCCGCGGCGTTCTGCCTGTTCCAGTCCATCTTTGATGGGCTGACCGCCGCCGCCGGCACAACCGCCAGGACAAGCCATGATTTCCACAAAGTCATAATGTGCTTTGCCTTTACGCAGAGCTTTCACCAGTTTTCTTGCATTACCCAATCCGCTGGCAACAGCCACCCGCAGGGTTTTGCCTGCCAGTTCAAATTCCGCTTCTCTCCAGCCTTCCTGTCCACGAACATTCTGGAAAGCATCAGGAGCCGCATTTTCGCCGTTTACCAGATAATAAGCGCTGCGCAGAGCCGCTTCCATAACGCCGCCGGTAACACCGAAAATGACACCAGCGCCAGTCGCTTCTCCGATCGGATCATCAAAAGGTGTGCTTTCCAGCAAATCAGGTCGGATATGTTCTGCACGGAGCATCCGCACAAATTCTCTGGTAGTCAGCACCAAATCCACATCTCTTCCTGTTCCCGCGTCGTTCATGGTAGGCAGGATATTTTCGCTCTTTTTGGCGATGCAGGGCATGATGGATACACTGAACACATCTTCTTTTGCAATCCCCAGTTTCCCTGCATAATAAGCCTTCACAACGGCCCCAAACATCTGCTGAGGAGATTTTGCTGTGGAAAGACATTCTGTCATGTCAGGATACTGACTCTTCATGAACCGTACCCATGCAGGACAGCAGGATGTGAACATAGGATACTGATGTTCTCCTTCGTTCAGACGACGCAGCAGTTCACTGCCTTCTTCCATGATAGTCAGGTCTGCCGCAAAGTCTGTGTCAAAGACATAATCTACCCCCATCATTTTCAAAGCTGTTACAATTTTGCCAACATCCGCATCTTCCTGAGAAAGACCCATTTCTTCTCCCCAAGAAGCCCGTACTGCCGGAGCAACCTGAACGATGACTTTTTTCTTGGGATTTGCCAGGGCCGCAAAGAACTGTTCTGTATCATCCCGTTCGCTCAATGCCCCCACAGGACAGTGGGTAACACACTGCCCGCAGAAAGAACAGTCGGAGTCCATGATACGATTGTTATAAGCAACGTCGACGGTAGTTCTGGCACCAGTACCTTCTACGTCCCAAATATGCAGATCCTGTACCTTATCACAAATCTGGATACAGCGCATGCACTTGATACATTTAGAAGCATCTCGAATCAAAGGAGAACGAGGGCTCCACTGATAAGGGGGCACCTGCATTTCATAAGGCTGACGGCGAATGTCCAAATCATTGGCGATTGTCTGCAATGTACAGTTGCCGCTGCGTACACACATGGTACATTTGCTGTCATGCTGAGAAAGAATCAGTTCCACATTGGTCTTTCTGACTTCTCTGACTCTGGGGCTGTTGGTATGGACTACCATGCCTTCACTGACAATGTTATTACAAGAGGAAATGAGTTTATCTACGCCTTCCACTTCCACAACACAAACACGGCAGGCGCCAATTTCGTTGATATCTTTCAAATAACACAGGCTAGGCACATGAATGCCGGCAGCTCTTGCCGCTTCCAGAATGGTGGTATTTTCTTTT
>CATZIM010000116.1 GCA_958420075.1 uncultured Clostridia bacterium
GAATGATGGAAAGGAGGAACCAGTTTCTGCATATTTTGCAGAAATTGGAAATGAGATGGCTGAATATTTATCACCCGGTGTATATGTTGAAGAATTTGAGTCCGGTTCCAAACCTATGGAGGGCGTAAGCACCAGCACTGCCGGCTTCATCGGTCTGGCAGAAAGAGGTCCTGTAGAAGGTGTACCTCAGCTGGTTACCAATCCAGCAGATTTCCACAGAATGTATGGTGGTTATCTTTCTGAAAATGAATTTGGGGAATACCGTTATCTGGCATATGCTGTAGAACAGTTCTTCCTTAACGGCGGTTCCAGATGTTTCGTATGCAGAGTAGCACCTCAGGATGCTGCTTGTGCAACTGCATTTGCACCTTCTAAAGAAAAACCGATTGTGCAGCTGACAGCTAAAAACCCCGGTATGTGGGGCAACCATATCCGTGTTGTGATCACACCTTCCAGCAAGGCAAAAACACAGATTTTGGAAGAAATTGAAACAAACGAAGGCAAAAAATATCTTGTGAAAAATGGTGCTGGTTTCTATGCTGGTGACATTGTTATGTTCACAGACGGCACAGAAACTGTTTACAACAAAGTTGTAAGCAGCCGTGACAACGTAGTTTCCTTTGAAACTGAATTTACAGCAGATGTAGTAGACAAGTCTCTGGTTCCTACAAAAGTGATTTCTACCTGCGAATTTGCTATGGAAGTAAGCTACAATGAAATCGTAGAATTCTACGATCAGATGTCCTTCAACGTACAGGCGCCTAACTATGTAGATAAGAAAATGGCAAAATCCGATCTGGTGGAAGTACACTATCTGGAAAACAACACAGAAGCAGTAGCGCCTTTTGAACAGCTCGTTGGCGAAGATGCTTCTGTAGGTTCTGTTGCTTTCGCAGGCGGCAGCAATGGCAGTGTTGCATCTATCAGCGCAGCAGACTTTATCGGCGAAGACAGAGGTGCCGGCAGACGTACAGGTATTCAGGCATTCCTGGATAATGACGTTGTTTCCCTGATGGCAGTTCCTGGCGTAACAGATCCTAACGTGCAGCTGATGCTGGTTGCTCATTGTGAAAACACAGGCAGCAGATTCGCAGTACTGGATATTCCCAGAGATGCAAGAAAAGTTGAAGATATCATCGCTCACAGAAATATCTTTGATACAAACTATGCAGCACTGTATCATCCTTGGCTGAATGTTTTCGATCCACTGGACAAGAAAAACATCTCCATTCCTCCTTCTGGCTCCATTCTTGGTATTTACGCAAGAAGCGACAACGCAAGAGGTGTTCACAAAGCACCCGCAAATGAAGTAGTAAGAGGCTGCGTTGGTCTGGACTGCCAGTTCAATACAGGCGAACAGGATATCCTCAATCCTAAGGGCGTGAACCTTATCAGAGCATTTGCTGGTCAGGGCATCCGTGTATGGGGCGCAAGAACAGCTACAAGCAACAGCAGCTGGAAATACATCAACGTACGCAGACTGTTTATCTTCATCGAAGAATCCATTAAAGCCAATACAAACTGGGCTGTATTTGAACCCAACGATGAAGTTCTGTGGGTAAGAGTACAGAGAACCATCAGCGTATTCTTGACAAATCTGTGGAGAGGCGGCTCTCTGGCAGGTACTTCTCCTGAAGAAGCATTCTTTGTGCATATTGGCAGAGATACTATGAGTCAGGATGATATCGACAACGGCAGACTGATCTGTGTGATCGGTGTTGCACCTGTAAAACCTGCGGAATTTGTAATCTTCCGTATCTCTCAGAAAACAGCTGACGCTGAATAATCCATTTTTAAGAACGAAAGGAGTAAGTTTTAAATGGCAGGTTATCCTCAAGCAAAATTTAGATATAAAGTTGAGATCGATGGTCTGGAAGCTGGCGGCTTTTCTGAAGTTACCGGTTTTGACGCTACCATTGAACCCATCGAATACCGCGAAGGCGATATGACAGCAGAAACACCCATGAAAATCCCTGGTCTGAAGAAATATGGCAACATTACTCTGAAACAGGGCGTAACAGATTCCAGAGTTCTCTTTGACTGGATCACAACAGGTATCAATGGCGCAATTGAACGCAAAACATTGACAATCACACTGTTGAACGAAACACAGTCTCCTGCGGCATCCTGGCAGATCATCAATGCTTGGCCCACAAAATACACAGCACCCGATTTTAATGCAACTGCTTCTGAAATTGCAATTGAAACACTTGAAATCGTGCATGAAGGTATGACAAGAGTATCTTAAAATCTTAATGATCTATAACAAAGACTGCACGAAAAGGCAATCCTTTTTGTGCGGTCTTGTTTTTCAAAATAAGGGGAAATGAATATGGCATTTCAAACAGAATTTAATTTTACATTGCCGAGAGGCTATATCGACAAAGACGGTAATGTGCATAAAGAAGGCACCATGCGTCTTGCGAACGCAGCAGATGAAATCCTGCCTTTGAAAGATCCGAGAGTCCAGCAGAATCCCGGTTATCTTACCATTATCCTGCTGGCGCGTGTAGTGACCAAACTGGGTTCTATGCCTGCCGTTGACACAAGAGTCATTGAAAACCTTTTTACGATGGATCTGGCTTATTTGCAGGATCTTTACCAGAGAATCAACACCATGGAATTTCCGGTTTATAAAACCATCTGCCCGCACTGTGGGAAGGAGATTGATGTTCCCATAAATTTTATGGAAGCCGGTCTATAAAAACTTATCCGGCAGATAAGATCTATGAGGAAGCGGCGTTTATCGCCTATTATGTCCACTGGAGTCATGATGAGATCATGAGTATGAGCCATCTGGATCGGATTCGCTGGTGTAACGAAATTTCCGGCATCAATCGTAAGCTTAATGATGAGCCGGAAAATATGTTTAAACTTTAAAAGGCGGTGGCGTAAAAATGGATGGCATACATGATTCTATCGTAGCGAATAATCAATTTGTCGTAGGGCTGAATCTGGATATTTACAGCTTTGCAAAGGTAACCAATATCACAGGGAGGCTGGAATTGGAAACCATTGAGGAAGGCGGATACAATGACAGCCCAAGAATGTTTCGGAAAGCGAAAACATCTCCGGATACATTGATTTTAGAAAAAGGTGTGCAGACAACTGGTCTGGATGATGCCCTGACTTTGGGTGCAGTTGTAAATGCTGGTATGATCTTGGTCATGCGTGATGGTTCTATTGCGAAACAATACACGTTTGAGTATGGCATCATAACAAAATGGGAAACAGATGGATTGGATGCTATGAGTTCTAATTTGTTAATCAGAAGGATTGAAATTTCCCATACAGGATTGGTTGAAGTTTAAGAACTATAGGGTGATAAGAAGGGGTTTATATGAAAACATCTGCAAGAAGTATTGCACAAACAACAAAATATCGAACACCTTCTGTATGGAACCCATTGGCGGCAGTTCGGCACAGGGAAGAAAACTGGTTTTATTTCCCAGAACCTTCCATGGTTTTCAAAAAAGAAGAGGAAGGGGAGGAACAAGATAGTCAAATGTTTTCCCTTCTTTTTCAGCTGCTCAATTATGATTTCAGCAGCAAAAACCAGTACTTCATAAAGCTAGAAATGCAGCCTTTGCTCCAGGAATTAAACGTCATTATGACTCATGGGGCAAGAGAAGAAAAAATCATATTAGAAAAAATCAACCAAGTGCTGCAGGAAATACTGCGTTTAAGAGAGGTTCATGAAGATTCGGGCATTTTGCTGAGTTATGTTGAAAACATGAAGCATGAAGCCAGTGTACTGATGGAACAGTTGGTGAAAAAACAATCTGTTTATCACACTTCAGTTCAAGTAACGCAAAACACAGAAAATCAGATCCGAAAATTGGAAATTCGTCCTGCGGCGCAGATACAGATCAATACCAATCCTCAAATCAGCGTTTATGAAAATCAATTGAGCAAACCATTTGCCTTTTTGGAAAAGCATTCCACATCAGAACGTTGGAAAAATGATATTCGGCATCTGCAGATCATTTATGAAAATATGTCAAAGGATGAAAAAGAGTCCTTTTTACAGGAAATTTCTGTCACAGAAACAGAACTCCTTTCCACGCAAACCATGACAAGAGAACAGTGGGAAGTGTTTTTAACTAAAGCACTGCCTTTGATGTCTTCTTATGTCAAAAAACAGGAAGCAGAAAATGAAGAATTACTTGAAACTCAGGATGTTTTTCATTTTATAACGAATTTGACACAAGCACAGTGGCAGCATTTGAAAGTGTTATTGACACAGGATGTTCGTACAGACTATGCAAATCTGTACGCTTATTTCAAAGCTGAAAATCAAGAACAGCATACGTCTTCTGAAAATTGGATGCAGGAAAAACAGAATTTCGTTTCCTACATTCAAAAGAATCAGTATACTTCTCTTTTTAAAACATTTTTGTCCAACACAGACTTTATAGACAGTAATGTTCTTTTGTCAGAAAAGAAAAAGGCCACAGAAGCAAAGGAAGTCCCTTTTTCAGAAAGATCTGGAGAAAAGCTTGCTGTCTGGATTTCACATCTTACAAAAAATAAGTGGCAGGAAGTTCAAAACATATTTGAAATTCCAGAAGAAAGTTATGCGGCACCTCATCTGGAATCTGTGCAAATAAAGCCTTCTGCAGAACAACTGTTTTTGACCGAAGAAATTCAACGAATGCAGAAGCATATCCAGAAAAACAACATTTCTGCTTCGGAACCTGCAGAGCAGAAAGTGCAAAATCCATATGCTTCAGAGAAGTATTTGGTAACGCAAAATCAGCAGCTTAGCACTCGTACATGGTCAACAGAATACTGGCAAAAGGACATACAGCAGTTTTATAACATGTATCGCTCCATGGAAGAAAATGAAAAGGAAACGTTTCTGCACGAACTTTCCCTAACAGAAGCAGAACTTGTTTCCGTTCATGAAATGACACAGAAACAATGGGAAGTATTTTTGACAAATACGCTGCCGTTGATTTCTTCCTTTGTGAAAAAACAGGAAGAAATACGAGAAACGAAGGAAAAGGTACAGAATAAACAGCTGCTGCATCAATTAGAAGATTTTGTGGTAACACAGCGTCAGAAATCCAATTTCACATGGAGTCAGAATGAATATACGGATCTTCGGAATCTGCGAACACTTTTCAGCTTAGAAAGTCAGGAAGTAAAATCCGTTCTTCGCAATGAAAAAAGGAATACATTTTCTCTAAATAAATATGGGAGAAAACTGGAAGATATCCTTTTGGAACCTATGGGACTTCACATGAAGAATGGAAATATTCTGGAAAATTTGCAGATTTACCGCTTTGGCAAAACAATCAATACTTTGACGACCACTCATTGGAAAGATGATCTGCGGCAATTTGTTCATGTTTATCAGTCCATGGAAACTGCGGAACAAGAAATATTTTTGCAGGAACTTTCTCTGACTGATTTGGAGATGCGTTCTCTTGAAACAATGACAAAAGAACAGTGGGAAGTATTTTTGACAAATATAGTGCCACTGATTTCTTCTTATGTCAAAAAACAGGAAGCAGTGCAAACGACAACAGATACGCGTCTTCAAAAAGATCTGCTGTACCAACTGAAGGAATTAGAAAACATCCAGCAGCAGAATTTAAAATTGCGTTCTACGCAAAAAGAACACTATGAAGTATGGGATGGCCGTTCTTTTTCAAAAGAAACAAATGATGCAGTATCTGATTTTTTCCGAAATCTGAAGTTGGAGAATCACCAGATTTCTATCCTGCAGAAAGTTTCCGGCACCATGACAACAGAACGATGGCAGCGGAACTTGCAGAAATTCTACGAGATTTATCAATCCATGGAAGCGGAAGAAAAGCACCATTTTCTTGAGGAACTTTCCATGACAGAGGCAGAAATGCTTTCTGTACGTAAAATGACGAAAGAACAGTGGGAAGTATTTTTGACAAATACAATGCCACTGATTTCTTCTTATGTCAAAAAACAGGAAGCAGTGCAAACAACAACAGAAACACGTCTTCGGAAGGAGCTGCTGTACCAACTGAAGAAATTAGAAAACATCCAGCAGCAGAATTTGAAATTTCGTTCTACACAAAAAGAACACTATGATGTATGGGATCTTCGGTCTTTTTCAAAGGTAACAAACTATGCGTCATCTGATTTTTTCCGAAATCAGAAGTTAGAAAATCACCAGATTTCTATCCTGCAGAAAGTTTCCGGCACCATGACAACAGAACGAT